>NZ_JAGXEX010000002.1:0-301227 GCF_019798045.1 Bulleidia sp. zg-1013 | reverse complement strand
TAAATGAAATTAATAAGAAGACCAAAAGTTAAAATATTATTACATTTTGAATAAAGAAAAAAGATGAAAAAAAGGCTTAAATAGAGCGTTTTTTCATCTTTATCTTTTTAAAACTGTCAAATTTAGGATTATACCATTTTAAGCTCTTTTATATTTATCTTAATTCTTATCACGATATATAAGATATAATATAGTGCATATTTTTCGGAATTGAAAAATATATATCTCGTACTTCAAATCTTCCGCTTAATCCTTTACTCATGGCTGTCTGGTGAAAATGCGATAATGCTATACCGATATCTAAATGTTTTATCTTTTTCATACCATCATTTATGTTGTTCTTATAATCACAAAAGAAATGAAAGTTATTTCCCTCTTTAACTACTGCCCAAGGTTGAGAGTTAGTAGCGCTTGGAGCTAATCTTAACATCTCAAGTGCTACTGCATAATCGCCGGCATCGTATTTAGATAAAGGCTTATTAAAATCTTCTAAATAAAACAATTTATCCCATGCTTTTCTATTTTTAGAACCTAAACTAACTTTAGTAAATTTTTCGATAATGGAACTCTTTTCAGCCGGATAACCAATTGGACAAATACACGGAAATAAATCATCCGAAGCTATATTCATGACATTTTCAAAGTCTTTTCTGCTAAATGTTGCCGCAAGCCACACAGTGCTAAGATTCATATGTGTGGCATATAAGACTAAATTTTCAAATTGATATCCTACCGCCTCCATTGCAAATGGTTCATCTTTTACTGTAATTGCAAGGAAGTCTTTTGCGCCTTTTATAGTTCCATATGTTCCGAGTTGCACGTTTTTTGCACCGGTATCTTTGCTGATATACTGTACCTTAACATCTATGCCAAAAGGATTAGTCAAAGTTTTATTAAAATTCATCAGATTATTTTTATCTTCATCCGATAATGACCTTGCTTCAAAACTTCTGGTACTAACACGCTTTTCTATGGCTTTTTCAACATCAATTGGCAATTGATTTACTTCTTTAAATTCCATCTACATTTCTTCCCCTCTCTGATTTATTCTCTTTGCATAACAATAACCGTCTTGCCCTTAGAGTGTCCATTGGCTACCTTATCTAAAGCCTTATTCACTTCTTCAAACGGATAAACAGTATCAATGGATGGTTTTATTTTAAGATTATCAAATATATCCGCCACTTCTTGTAGTTGTTTGCCATTTGATTCTACAAAAATAAAATCATACGTAACACCATATTTCTCTGCTAACTTATCGAACTTACGCCCTACAACACCTAATATAATTTGTTTCCACTTAGGCAACTTCATTCTTCTTGCAAAAGCCCCGTTTGGCATGGCTCTTAAAGATACTAATTTTCCTCCTCTTTTCAAAATGCCCATTTGCTTTTCGGTTTCATTTCCTCCAAGCGTGTCTAAGACATAATCGACATTGGACAAAACTTTAGTGTAATCTTCGGTTTTGTAGTCTATAAATCTGCTTGCGCCAAGTGCTAAAACTCTCTCTTTGTTTTCTACACTCCCGTTTGTGATGACTTCAAGACCCTTTGCTTTAGCTATCGGAATTGCCATAGCACCAACACTACCTGTTCCGCCTGAAATAAAGATTGTTTTTCCACTTTCCGCTTTCATTATATCCAGTGCCTGCATAATTGTGAGTGCTGTTAAGGGTACTGCGGCTGCTTCTACATTAGAAAGATATTCCGGAACCTTAGCAAGTGCCTCTTCATCCACAGATATAAATTCTGCAAAAGCACCGATTTTATCCAAAGGAAGTCTTGCAAATACACGGTCATTTACTTTATACTTTGACACTTTCGCACCAACTTGTTCAACTATTCCAACAAACTCATTGCCACTAACCACCGGTAGCTTATATGGAACAATCATTTTGACCTCACCACGAGAAATCATATTGTCAAGCGGATTTACTCCTGCTGCCAAAACTTTTATTAAGACATCTTTGTACCCTATCGTTGGTTTAGCTAAATCAACCAACTTTACTAAAATATTTTTCTTATTATATTGCTCTACTTGTGCTGCTCTCATGTTTTCTCCTTTACTTATTTTTGTCATTATAAATTTTGTACATATCATCGATTAAAGCTTTTAGTGTTTTTTTCTGTAAGTTTAATATTAACCCTCTCTCTGATTCCTCAAAGATTGGTAATAAGGCTTCTTTTATGTTTGCCCCTACAGGGCAATCCTGATTTGCCGTATCATGCACATGAAGAAGTTCTTTTTCAGGATATACTGCAAAATATACTCTATCTAAAGTTAACTCATCCGTTTTTGCTTTCAATATCATTCCTTTTTTTCCTTGACTGCTCTCAATAATATCCGCATCTTTTAACAAGGCAATAATCTTTCTGATATGACTGGCATTTGTACCGACACTTTTTGCCAGAAGCTCTGATGTCACCGTATTTGTCGTCTCTTCTATATAAACTAAAATGTGAAGTGCTATTGAAAATTTTGTATCCATATTTGCCCTCTTTCCTACTAAGTTAGTATCATTATATCATGTACCTGTATCGAATACAAGTATATGATGCCATTCTTTCTTATTTTTACTTCTTGAACCAATTTGCTTCCTCCCTTAAAAATTTGCAAAAAAAAAGACGGTAGATTTTTCAATTTTTCTACCGTTTAAGTTGTTCATTACTTAGTTTTATATGCTTTGAAAATTTAATCTTACCCTCGTCTAAACCAAGGTATAATCCTGTTTGTTTTTTTACAGTATTCTTTATAATCATTGCCAAATTTTCCTAACAGCCATTTTTCTTCTGTGACTTTCATAAGGATTGTTAAAGAAATATAAAACACTACAGGAAGAATAAGAAGATATAGATTGTGTGCCATTATTAAACTTCCTGTAAATATCATAAAAAATGCCGAGTATATGGGGTTTCTTACTATGGAATATGCTCCTTGTGTTACTAGACTGCCTTTTTTAATCTCCAAACTTATTTTTTGAATAAGCACCGCGTACACCCATAGTGCCAAACCACTCAAAATAAATAGTATCCCTATAATTATTGCTATATATTTTACACCCTGCAAACTTCCTTGTCTTAAAAAGCCGGTGTTTCTTATGGAAATCCCTATGATTGTTAAAATTAAGCAACAACTGACATAAACAGGACCCACACCGAAAACAGGTAAATGTTTATTTTTCAATATATCACGCTCCCATATGTTCAAAATCTTCTCACTTGCAATCTTATTCATTTTCCCCAAAAAACCAACAAGTACCACCTAAATGGCTGATATGACTGGTATTAGTAAAAAAGGTACAAGCAAGAAATGTTCCCAAATCGCCAAATGTTTCATCCAATTCTTGAATTTATAATCTGTATGTCCCTCTGTACCGGGAATGATAATTTTCCCCTTATATTTTCCTTGAAACAATAGACAATCTAACAATAAAAAGTCCCCTGCATTTAATATACTCCACTGAATGTACCCCATCATACTCCACTGAATGTACCCCATCCAAAATAAATTCCAAAAACCTGCAACTTGCGAATGTAAAAGACTTGCTATCGAATATACGAAACAAATCCCAACAATCGTTATAGTCAATAACAAATTTGTTCTTTTCTCCTGTTTTGTCATTTGTTTGGGAGCTGCTTTCTGAATAGCCTTTGGATAAGAATCAAAAAATAATCTTGGATTTATAAGCACCAAAGAAGCCACTGTACCATTAAAAATAGCTACTATGGCAATTCCGTCAAGAATTGCTTGGATAACATCCATATAACCATCTCCTTTACAAATTCATCATTTCGCTACTTAATTTAAATTTTATAGCACAACCTTCTTCCATTTTCTAATTTTCGTTCTAAATGTTCCAAAAGGTGCAACCGTATTGACATGGATAAATTTATATACTTCCCAAGTGGCTGTTTTAGTCGCTTCATCCGCCCATTTTCTCCTGTGCGGCTTAAATAATTCTTCCTCACTTAGCGAATCGATCATCGCATAGATAGAATTGATATTTTCATTTAATTTGGCTTTCAACTCTTGCAGAGATAAATGAGCGTAGGTATCTGTGAAGTACTGATATAATTCACCCAATTGATTCCATTTAAATTTATCCGATGGCGTCTTTACCTTTAGTCCCTTTCTTTCATCTTCTTCCCATTTAAGAACTAAGGTTGTCCATCCCACCTGATAAGCGAGATTTTCTGCCGGTGTTCTATCAACTTCAGGGGCTCTCTTATCTTTTGAGGTCTCCGGAATATTATCAAATTCTGAAATATATTTTCCAAAGGTTTTATTTATTTCAGCCTTAAGTTCTTCTTTATCTTCGTACACTCGCAAAAAATCACCTCCGTAAATTCTAATTTATCTATCCCTACAAATTGGGGGTTGCTTGAAACTAAAGTTTACAAACCATAACATAGTCCTCTTCATTTTCACGAACAACTTCAAAACCTACTTTTTTATACATACTCACTGCGTAGTTTATCTTTTGAACCGATAATGACACTTGCTTATATTCTCGCTCTTTCAAAGTCAAAAGAATTTGCTTCATAAGTTCTGTTCCAATTCCCAAGTTTCTGTATTCCTTAAGAAGCGAAATGGAAAGAGAAGGTGTTGCCTCATCAACATGACCATAATCATTGATGATACGCGTCCATACAGCTCCTACTACCATAAGTATAGTACTTAACTATATCCTCATTGTAAAGTTCTAATTTAACCCCATTTAAAAATAGAGGATATACCATTAAATATAGAAGTATCGGTATGTAAATCAGCACGATTAGAATAATACTCATATATGAAAAAACAGTCCTAAGACTTATAAGGTATTTCAATATTAGCATACTGATGACAAATGAAATAACCATAAACAATAGCAAAAGATATTAACTTTTGACTTATCCCTATAAGTCAAAATTAGTTTTGGTTCGTCTTTCAAATAATCTACTTCCATAATTTACCCCGTCTCACTTATACTTTTATTCACTGTTTTGCTTTCTCTCTTTAACTTGACAATACTTAGAGAAAGTATGACTAATACCAGATCCCAAAAACATTAATATTGAGTTCCAATTTTCTTACTCTAATATAGGATTAAGAAAGTACAACGTATAATGCAGAAGCTTGGTTTACAGGTTACTTCTTTCACTCGAAAAAGCCGTAAATACAGTTCGTACAAAGGTAAAGTTGGAACGGTTGCTCCTAATCGCATAAGGAGACGATTTAACACACATATCCCTCATCAGAAGATTACTACGGATACTACCGAGTTTAAGTATTATGAAATTAATGCTAAAGGTCACATGACAATGTACAAGCTTTATCTGGATTCATTTATGGATATGTGTAATGGCGAAATTATAAGCTATGGAATTGACAAGCACCCTTCAACAAAAAATGTTATGGAGGCATTGGAACAGGCTATTGCAATAACATCCGATTGCAAATATAGGAGAACTTTCCATTCGGATCAAGGCCGGGCATATCAGATGAAAGCATACTCTCATCGTCTCAAGGAAGAAAGAATCTTCCAGAGTATGTCCAGAAAAGGAAACTGTCATGACAACTCTGTTATGGAGAACTTCTTTGGATTACTTAAACAAGAAATCTATTATGGTGTTATTTACTATAGCTATGATGAGCTAAAGTCAGAAATCGAACGATACATAAAGTATTACAATGAACAAAGAATTAAAGAAAAACTGGGATGGTTAAGTCCTGTACAATACAGGCAAAGTCTCTTAGCTGCATAAAAATGCGTGGCAGCCATATAAACTGCTACGCTAAAAAAGTCTAACTTTGGGGGGTCACATCATCAAATAGACCGCCTTTTTTTAACAATTCATGTATAAACTTCATATAAATATAACCATCTTCATTTTTACGATAGCCTGCACCAATAAAATGAGAATTCTTAGGTAAACTATATTGGAATTGGCTTACAATTCCTTTTTCTTTTTCTTGAAAACCATTTCTTTCAATGACTGATTCTAATAAAAAACCTTCTTTTTCAACCATCTTTTTTAACATTCTTCTCGCTTTATGGTAAAGTTCATAACGAGGAAAACGAATACGTATACCCTGTTCAATAGCTTGTACATGACAATCCGGGAAATATGATTTCAATCTCTCAACATCTATTTCGTGTTTGAAATACACATCCCAAACCGCTTCTTGTTGATAAGAAAATCCCTTAGCAAAAGGAAACTCCAATTCCGTTTGAACAATTGTGGTATCTTGAATGCCAAACTCCACAAAAGCTTGACTTGGATTTTCTTCCACTAAAAGAACCCTAATTTTTTTCTCCGTTGGTACATTTTCCTGAAAAAGCTGATCCAATTTTTCAAAAATTGGAAATAAAGCTTCTCGATGAATCACTAAGACTAGGGATCCCTCTTTCATTTGACTAGGTAAATAAGTCCATAGACAACCATAAATCCCTTTTTGATAAGTCATATATACTTTCTGATAAGGCCAACGAATGGCTAACTCCTTTTGAAGTCGTTCAAAGGAAGAAAGAGTCTTTCCCTTGACTTCTTCCGGGACATAGGAAATAGAAAGCTGAAAACGCGATTTCCATAGACCAATCAAGGCATAGAAAAAGACAAGTATAAACGCTGCCAAACATAGCCAAATCCAATATGGTCCCATCTTCCTTTTCCTTTCTATCGTTCCTCTAAGAAGATTGCTTCTTCTACCAAACAATCCTTATTCTTACCCCATTTAAATTCCATTAAAACACTTTTCGCTTTGGAATATCTATGGGCATAAGCGAAACCCAAACGCACACAAGATAAACCTTGGACATAAGCTTCCTCTATCATAGTACCTATCTTTTCTGCTTTTTGCACGACATAAAAGCGACCATTTCCTTTTAAAAGACGATGAACCGATTCCATCAAATCTTTGCTTGGCAGATGTGCTTGCCTTCTCGCCACATCCAAATAAGGATTATCATTCTTTAAGTCACTTACAAAATAAGGTGGATTGCAGACAATCACATCCACTAGTTCACCCTGATAATCTTGAATTTTTGAGCAAACAAACGTAAAGTCAACTTGATTATAGCAAGCATTTTCTCTAGCACTTTCCAGAACCTCTTCAAACACATCCACACCAAGACCGATAATATCAGCCTTTTCCTTAGCATAATACAATAAAGCTCCTTGGTTACAACCAATATCCAATACCTTTTCTTCATCATGCACTTCTAAGAAACGACCTAACAATTCGGTATCACTATTAAAATGATACCAATTTTTTTCCTGTTTAAGACTATACCTTGTTCCATTTAAATAATCTCTTTTACCACTCATCTTTATACTCCATATAGACTTTACAATTGCTAGGACCAACCCCGTACTTCCACTATTTCCAGCAAAAGACTTTGCTGACGATTCCAGATGATTTCTTGCCCTTTTTTCGCCACATCCACTTACCAAGTTTGCAATGACGCTTATTCACGAATGAAATCTTCATCATCTACGATGACTATTTCCTTTTTATTAGCCCACTCTTTCTAATTTCAAAAGTTCAATAGATTGGCGATTGGTAATACGACCTTTCATGCAAACCACTTGTCTAACCTTTAATTTTCCACGAATACTTTCATAAAGTTTACTAAAAATTAAAACCTCTACATGACCACTTTCATCTTCCAAACGCACAAAAGCCATAAAATGACCATTTTTATCTTGGTATTCTTTCATTTGGGCAATAGTTGCCAGACCGGTTTGTTCAGGTTGCTTTGACCATGTGTTCAAAAATGGTAAGGACCAATGGTTCTTTTGACGAATTAAAGCTGAAGCATCTAATTGTAGACTATAAGAAAGGATTTCTTGCTCGTATTGACGCTTTAAATCCAATGTTTCCATTTGATTTGTTAAAATCGGACTGGATACTAAATCAAAGTTTAAAATCTTCTTCCCTTCTTCATAGACAACACATAAATCCGCATAACGAAATGCAACTTCTAATTGATGAATAAGGCTGCTACGACTATACCCAAAGAAATCCAAAGCACCAACTTTAATGCATTCTCGAACCTGATCCTGCGTTAAACCTAACAGGGATAAACGAGCGATACATTGGAAATAATCTTTGTACCCTCCATTTTCTTCAAAATCTTTTTGAATTTTTTCTATCGTTTCATAACGCAAGGATGGTATTGCCATTAAACCAAGTTGAATACCTGATTTATATTTCTTGCAGTACGCCTCTTTACAACGCAAATCAAATGGATAGAAAGGAATTTTTTGAATGCGCATTTCTCTTAGAATGCTTCTCATTAAAGAACCGGATTTCAAGGATTGGTTCAATAAGACTTCATAAAAAGTTAATGGATCATGTGCCTTGAGGAAAAGAATTTGGTATGCTAACAAACCATAAGCAACTCCATGCGATAAATTAAAACCAAAGCCACCCATAAATTCTTTAACAATCTTCCATAAATCTGGATGGATGGCATCAAATCTTTCCTGAAAACCTTTGACTAATTCTGGTTGTTTATGCCCGTTTTTACGAATGGTTTCAGCCCGGGCAAAATCAATACCTGTGACAGCCACTAATAGTCGCATCACTTGTTCTTGAAAGATAAAAACCCCATGCGTATCTTTTACAATTTCTTGAATAAAAGATGGATAATCCGATATTTTATTTTCGATGTATTGAGGAATGTGTCCTACCGCTTGGGGACGAGCAATTCCTAGTACATTAACCAATTCCAAAAAAGAAGTTGGTTTTAAATAAGGCAATTGTTTACGAATAAAATTCGCATCGAATTGGAATAAACCGGAAGTTAAACCACGATTTAATAAAGCATAGCTTTCTTTATCTTCTAAATTTAAATGATGGATATCCATATTTAAGTTGGTTTTCTGTAATAATTCTTTTAAGAAGTCTAGGTTACTTAAAGATAAGAAATCAATCTTAATTAAACCATGTTCCTCTAAGCTATCTTTATCCCATTGAATTTTCAGAAAACCATGGCTATCAATGACCGGTACAATATCCATTAAACTTTTTTCGCTTAAAACAATACCCGCCGGATGAATGGAATCGGATATCAATAAACCCTCTAATTTCTTCGCTGTCGCAAATACTTCCTGACAAGCTTTGGATTGTTTTATAGCATTGCGTAAAGCCTTATCTTTTTCTTCTAAAAGACGCAAATCATCTACTTTGTATTTAGCTCTCGCTTTTTTAACCGCTATACTTAAAGACTTCGCTTCTCTTTCCCTTAGGGAATAACACTGACAAAGTGATTGCACCACTTCCACACTGGCTAAAGAATGGAAGGTTGAAATCAAAGCCACATGCTCATAGCCGTAAATTTCTTGCAAATATTTCAATAGTACAGGACGATCTTGACCGGCAATATCAATATCAATATCTGGCATTCGCAAACGATTTGGGTTTAAGAAGCGTTCAAACAACAAACCATATTTCAAAGGATCCACTTGACTAATTCCCATCGCATAAGCCATTAAAGATCCAACCGCCGACCCTCTGCCCACACCAATCGTAAGGTTTTGTTTATGAGCATAGCGGATAGCTTCATAAACAATTAAAAAGTAGCGTTCAAATTGTTTCTTACAAATAATATTGAATTCCATTTGAATGCGTTCTAAATAGACTTTTGGAATGTCCTTTGTTTGAAGTCTTTTTTGCAGTCCCAGTAAAACCAATTGTTTTAAATAAGCCTTTTCATCTTTATCTCCTAAGAAAAATGGTTTTGGTAAGTTGGTTTGAAAAAGCGATAAGTCCACATGGCATTCACGAGCAATTTGACCGGCTCTTTCTTGGTCCTCTTGATCATAATAATGATTAATTTCTGCCAAAGAATAAAAATAACGACCGACTAAAACTGGTATAGTTGGATCAGAAATCTTCTTCTTTTTTTCTAATAGTTCTAAAATATGAAAATCATTGGCTTCCTTAGCTTCTAAGTATTTAACCTTTGGAATCGCAACTGTCGGAATGTTTTTTGCCTTACAAACTTGTTTTAATAGTGTATTGCATTCACGAAATTTCCTATTTTCGTTATAGGAAATCGCTACATCAAAGTTTTTTAAGTCTTGCTTAAATTGACTTAGTTGCTCATCCAATACATCTCTTTGTCCTTTTAATAATGCCTCATCAAATAAGCCCCCCTCACCATAAACAACCAAATGAATATGACTAGAATGTTTCTTTAAGACTTCATAAGGAAGAGAAGCTTTTTGACTAATGAGATAGGAATCTTGGATTAATTCTTGATAACCTCGATTATCTTTTGCTAGGGCTAAAAAAGGCACAATCGTATTTTCCATTTGAACGTCCATTTCCATACCAAAAATAGCTTGTATCCCCTCTTTTGCACAAAGTTTTCCAAATAAAGAATGACCCGACAAAACATTGTGGTCACTTAAGACAAGACTTTTATATCCAAGCTTTTTTGCGTATGAAACATAGTCTTCTAAGCGTATGATTGACTGATAAAAACTATATTCTGATGTCACAAGCAAATGACTAAACATACTCTTATTATAAACGAAAACAGACGTTCTTTTCATTTTACTTTATACCTTATTTTTAGTACCATTTATTACGGTTAGGGGGCGTATTATGCAAAAGAAAAAAGCGAAAAAATCATTTTTATATTATGTTAATTGTGTTCTCGTTGGTATTTTAGTTTTATATGCGTTAGCTGGCGGCTTTGCACTTATTAAAGGAAGACAATTATTAGCAGGAAAGCCAAATTTAAACTTGGATGACTTAAATTCTTCCGAATCAACAAAAATTTATGACGCAAATAATAAACTCATTACAGAAGTCGGTAGTTATTATCGTGAAAACATTTCCTATAAAGATATGCCCCAATCGTTAGTTGATGCTTTTTTATCCGTTGAAGATTCTCGCTTCTTTGCTCACAATGGTTTTGATGTACCTCGTTTCACAAAATCAGTCCTAGAAACACTTATTCATCATAATGTTCAAGGTGGCTCCACCTTCACCATGCAACTGGTCAAAAACACTTATTTCTCGACTGAAGATAAGGAAAGAAAAGCAACTTTATCCTACAAGGCTCAACAAATTGTTCTGGCAACCGAATTAGAAAAGAAAATGTCCAAAGAAAAAATTTTTGAGTTATATTTAAATAAATTAAACTTTGGTGATCGGATTCGTGGCGTTCAAAAAGCTTCTCAATATTATTTTTCTAAAGATGCTAAAAACTTATCTCTATCGGAATCCGCTTTGTTAGCCGGCATTATCAATCTACCAAATCGTTATAATCCTTATCGTTACTTAGAATACGCTACTTCCCGCCGGAATGAAGTTTTAGACCTAATGGAATACCATGGTTATATTAGTGCTAATGAAAAGAAATTAGCGAAGAGCATCAAGGTTGAAAATTTATTAAAAGGGAATACGCATTTAAGAACGGAAAGTTCCCAATACAGTTCCTTTGTGGATGCCGTTTTAAATGAGGCTCAAGAATTAACCGGTAAAGATCCGGTTTCTTCCGGCATGGAAATTCATACTACTTTAGTACCTCAAATTCAGGAACAAATCGAAAAAATTCAAAATGAAAAATTCTTTCGATTCCCAGATAAAAATATGCAAATATCGCTTGTCTCTATCAATAATAAAAATGGTGAGATTGTCGGGATTGGTGGTGGTCGTCATTATGGTGGCAGTGCTCGTCTTTTAAATCGTGCCGTTTCAAGCTATAAGCAACCCGGTTCTTCCATTAAGCCAATCGTTGATTACGCTCCTGCTTTTGAATATTTGGGTTATTCAACCGATGAAATGCTCTTGGATCAACCAATGACCTTTCCTTCTGAATCACGTGTTTTACATAATGCCGGTAATGAGACGAAATATCGTGGTGATGTGGATATCAAAACTGCCTTGGCGCATTCTTTAAATATTCCTGCTATTCGCTCCTTTGAAGCCGTGACGGCTAAGATTGGTTCAGATAAGTATGTGGAATACCTTCGTAGTCTTGGTTTCAAAAAAGCTCGTTATGGTAATTTCCATCCTTCTATTGCGATTGGCGGTAATTTATTTACAACAACTGTTACGGAAGTAGCGGGGGCTCACGCCGCAATTGTGAATCTGGGGAAATACAACCAACCGCATACCATTCGTAAGATTGTTTATAATGGTAAAGAATACTTACCACCAAATCAAAATAAACAAGTAATTTCAAGTGGTTCTGCTTATTTGACAGATGTCTTAATGGCTAATAACGTAACCTCTGGTGTTTATAACTATATGCAAGTTTTGAAACGCTCCTATCCTATTTACGCAAAGACCGGAACGACTGACTGGGGTTCTTCCGGTCTATCGTACGGTATCCCAAAGGGAGCTGCTAAAGATAGTTGGATGGTTGCCTCTAGCTCCAACTATACCAATGCCGTTTGGTTAGGTTATGATTCTGCAAAAAAAGGGGAAGGAACCTATCTCCACAATTGGAAACGTGCTTTAAATCTTCCCGGTCGTATTAATAACTTAATGTTGGATGTGGAAGAAAAAATCCCCGGTGTTCAATTAAATGGTGTTCAAAAGCCGGAGGATGTTGTGAATATAAGGTACTCTAAAGGAACTTATCCTCATATTGCAATTGATAGACAGAATATCCGTAATCCAATCACTTCCATGGTTTCTAAAAAAGGACTGGAAAATGTACCAACAGTCTATGCCGGTGATTATCAGAATAATGCCAATCACTTAGCTTTCTTCCACGCTTCAATTTCCAATGGCTTAATCTATGCGAACTGGGGTGCACAAAATGTTTGTAGTGGATACAGAGATATTTCTCTTCATGATCGTTACAATAATATTTCTAAATCAGGTTCTTGTCTTGCCAGTAATGGTTGGCTGCCTTCGTTAAAAAACGCTCAATTCTACATGGATCTTTATCAAGATGATAAATACATTACCACCATTCAATCCAAGAAAAATACTTGGGAAGGTTTACCTGCTTACTTTAAAGGAACAGTTAAAGCTTGTGGCTGGATGGTCAATAATGGTAAAAAATCAGAAAAAATTTGTACAAGCGCTGGTTACTACAGTCCTGAAGACACACAGAAAAAAGATAAAGCCTTAAATAATGCAACTAAATAAAGGAAGCTTCATAGCTTCCTTTATTCTTTCACCAATAAAGACGCCAAACCAATTATTCAGCCTTCAACTCTCTAGCCATTAAGTCCACCATGGCTTGGCTTGGTTTCTTACCTTCATACAAAATCGCATAGACTTCATTCGTTATTGGCATATCAATATGATGTTTCTTCGCCTCTACATAAACAATTTTACAAGCATACATGCCTTCCACCGTTTTTTGATTATTGGCTAAGAAATTCTTAGCACTATCATCTTTGCCAATTTCATAGCCTGCCATGAAATTACGAGAATGATGAGACGTACAAGTCACAATCAAATCTCCTACTCCATCTAAGCCCAAAAAGGTTTCGGGTTTTCCACCAAAATAAATACCATAACGGCTCATCTCGGCTAGACCACGCGTCATTAAAGCTGCTCTAGCGTTATCTCCTTGTCCCAGTCCATCCAAAATACCGGAAGCGATAGCCATTACATTCTTTAATGCAACACCAATTTCAGCTCCGATTAAATCATGATTGCGATACACACGGAAATAATGATTGGAGAATATTTCTTGAATCATTCTGGAAGCTTCTTCATCTTCACTAACCGCATTCACCGATGTCAATAAACGAAGCACCACTTCTTCTGCATGACTTGGTCCTATCAAGCTTACAATTCGAGCTTTTTTATCATGAAAAGCTTTTTGAAGAACAAGTGATAAGCGTTCATGATTCTCGGGATGAAATCCTTTCGCCACATTGACAACAATCACCCCATCTTCTAAGTAAGGACTAACCTGTTTCGCAACTGGTTCTAATGCAATGGAAGGCACTGCCATCAGAACAACTCGACTACCTCTTATCACTTCTAAATCAGTGCTAGCATGGATATTGTGATTTAATTCAGCACTAAAAAACTTGGTGTTATGGTGATTATTTTGAATGTCGTCTACTTCACCAACATCCTTACCCCACATTTGTACATCATGACCATTATCCGCTACTACTTGAGCTAATCCCGACCCCCAAGCCCCTGTTCCAAGAATGGCTATTTTCATTCCGACACCTTCTTTCGAGCAATCATACGAATTGGCGTTCCTTCTAAAGCAAACGCATTTCTTAATGTATTTTCTAAAAAACGTTCATAGGTAAAATGTAATAATTTTGGATCATTACAAGATAACACAAAGGTTGGTGGTTGAATGCCCACTTGTGTTGCATAATAAATACGAAAACGCTTACCATTGTGTGTTGGTGCAGGTGTTGTGACTTGTGAATCGCCAATCACCTCATTTAAGACATTCGTTGGAATTCTTCGTTTCGCATTTTCTAAGACCTCATCAACAATTGGTAAAATCTTATGCACACGTTGTTGTGTTTTCGCTGATACAAACACAATTGGTGCATAACTCAAGTATAAGAAATGATTTCTTACTTTTTGTGTAAATTCATTCATGGTTTTATCATCTTTTTCAACAATATCCCACTTGTTTACAACAATAATAATTGGTTTATTCATTTCTACTGCATAACCGGCCACATGTTTATCCTGTTCACGAATACCGGCTTCTCCATCCATCACAAATAAGACCACATCACAACGCTCAATGGCTCGCATAGCTCTTAAAACTGAATACTTTTCAACTGATTCATACACCTTTCCCCGCTTACGAATCCCGGCTGTATCCACGATAATATATGGTTTTTCATCATGAACAAATGCTGTATCAATGGCATCACGAGTTGTACCCTGAATATCGGATACAATCGCTCTTTCTTCATTTAATATCGCATTAACTAAAGAGGATTTACCTACGTTCGGCTCACCAATCACAGCAATCTTA
This sequence comes from Bulleidia sp. zg-1013, assembly GCF_019798045.1. Classification (NCBI taxonomy): domain Bacteria; kingdom Bacillati; phylum Bacillota; class Erysipelotrichia; order Erysipelotrichales; family Erysipelotrichaceae; genus Bulleidia; species Bulleidia sp. zg-1013. The sequence continues at coordinate 286,298 of NZ_JAGXEX010000002.1, read as the reverse complement.
ACACCCTCTTCTTCTGGAATATCCACTCTTTCCGGCATCAGCTCAAAACAACAATCCAAAATATCTCCAACACCAATACCATGAATTCCTGAACAAGCCATTGGTTCACCTAAACCAAGCTCATAAAATTCATAAATATTCATCATTCGACTTGGATCATCAATTCGATTAATAGCTAGAACCACCGGCTTTTTAGCTCTTTGTAATAAACCGGCAATGAAATGGTCATCTTCACTAAGCCCTTCAGCACCATTACAAACCATTAAAATGATATCCGCCTCTTCCATCGCAATATCTACTTGCGCTCTAATTTCCGTCTGGAATGGTTGATTGGCTAATTGAATTCCTCCCGTATCAATGACTCGAAAGGAGTTTCCCGCCCATTCAGCGCTACCATACAAACGATCGCGTGTCACCCCGGGTATATCTTCTACGATAGACATTCTTTCACCAACCAAACGGTTAAAAATAGTACTTTTACCAACATTTGGTCGACCAACAATGGCTAATACCATTTCTTTCATATTAAACCCCTTTCTAAAGGTACGAACAAACTTTATCCACGACCTCTTCAATACTCATATCTGAACAATCAATGCGTTTAGCATCCTTAGCTTGTACCAATGGTGAAGCCGATCTTGTTTCATCTTGGCGATCTCTTTCGGCAATGGACCGCCTAACTTCCTCTAGCGTAAGGGAAGGATTTTTTAACTTATCCTCCAAGAATCGACGTTGCGCTCTTGCTTCTACACTAGCCACTAAGAAAATTTTTAATTTGGCATCCGGCAAGACAACGGTACCAATATCACGACCATCCATGATAAATCCTTTTTCTTTAGCCAAGACTTGTTGACGAGCAACCATTTCTTGACGTACTTTTGCCCATTTTGAGACATTAGAAGCGGCCGAAGAGACTTCTGGATTGCGAATGGCTTGACTAACATCTTCGCCATCCATGAAAACTTGTTCCCCTTTTAAAAGAATTCCAGTTTTCTTTAAGCAATCTAATAAAGCTCCTTCATCCTGTTGAGAAATATGCAAGCGAATAGCTTTTAACGCTAAACAACGGTACATAGCCCCCGTATCCAAATGCGTCATATCCAGCTTTTTTGCAAGGCATTTTGAAATCGTACTTTTACCAGCTGCACTTGGACCATCAATTGCAATATTATAACGTTCCATTAATGCTTACCTCCAAAGATACTCATAAATACAAAAGCTAAGATAATCACTAAAGCCACAATCAAAATCACCAATACAATGTTTAAAATACGATTGGTTCTTCTCATCTTTGTATTTAAAGAAGCCACATCATCGCCATAGTTTTCAAGTTGGGCACGCATTGAAGTTGTTTCATTAAGAAGCTGTTGACGAGTGGATTGTTCTTCTTGTCGATTAAGTTTAGGAATTTCCATGGAATATTGTGAATCTTCCACAGCTGAAACAGATTTACCTGCCATAATATCCTGTACTTCTTTCATAATATCCGCTTTTGTTAAAGTTTGAGTTGATTCACTTTCTGTCTCTACTTTTTGGAAAGGAATATCCGTTGTGCTACTATCTTCCAATGGTTCATAGCGACGTTGTTTCTTTGGAAAAGGACGTGTTGGTTTTTCTTCTTTCTTTAAAGAAGTTAAAATGTCCAAAGAAGTTTCTTCACTAACCGCGTTGCCATGTTCCACATTATAACGTTTCGCTTCTTTTAAATATTGGCTGATATATTCATTGTCCAAAGGTGAAGATTCTACATGAGTTAAGGCCTCTAGCGGTGATAAATCCGCTTGATCAATCAGACTTGGTTGGCGTGGTACACGAATGGTTTCCTTCGCATGACTCGCCTTTTTAGGTTCACTAATTTCTTCACTAGGAGCTTTAAAATTACTTTGATCAATTTCATTCAAGCGACGAGCTAATCGAGATAGTTCTTCACTTTGAATGGTAGTATCTTGAAAGGATTCCTGTTCTTGTAAACTATTTCTTAAATCTTTATATTTTTTTATACGGGAAAACTCTGCCATAATTACCTCTCCAATCAAAAAGATTATACCATAAAGAAAAGAGCCTTTTGGCTCTAATTAACGATGTAATAATGGACTTATTGATTTATACAATAATAAAGTACAAATTGACACAATACTTCCTTTTAATAAATTAAACGGAAGCACTGAGAAAAGCACAAATCCTAATGGATTATGGATTAATGGAATAATCGCATGTCCTGCCTTAACAATCGAGTCAATACTCATATGAAAGAAATAGGCATAGGCTGGTAATAATAAGAAATAATTCGCAAAGACAGCTATAAGCGCCATGGTTAATGTACCTATGCATAAACCAATCCAGGCATTTTTCTTTGTCTTATGATTTTTATAAATAAGCGTTGCCGGCAGCACAAACGCAAGACCCATTAAGAAATTCGCTATTTCCCCAACAAAAGCGGTGGATGTTCCTTTGAAAAGAAGGTGTAAAACAATCTTTAAGGCTTCCATACATACCGCCGCCAGTGATCCTAAGCTAAAACCACCAATCAAAACAGCCACTTCACTTAAATCAAACTTATAGTAAGGTGGCGCAATAAAAGGTAATGGAAATTCAATGGACATTAAAACAAATGCTAAGGCTCCCATAATAGCAATTAACGCAACACGCTTTGTGGCAGAAACTTTTTTTCCTACCATTTGAGCTTTCTCTGACATAGGTTTCTCCTTTCCTCTTATAAAAAAGAGGTTATAAGTAACCTCAGGAAAAATAATAAAAGACTCTTCCATCCAGACTTTACTGTCGCCTTCGGAATCACACCGAATCATGCCATAGGCTCGCGGGGTATACCGCCGGTAGGGACTTTCACCCTGCCCTGAGTTACACTCTAATTATAGAAAAAAATAACAACCTTGCAAGAAAAAAAGAATTCATTAGCGAATTCTTTAAGCACGACCACAATATTTGCCATCAGCTGTGCTGATAACCACCATTTCACCATTTTGAATAAACAATGGTACTTTAATGCCAAAACCAGTTTCAACCACTGCATTCTTTGTGGCGGAAGTTGCTGTATCTCCTTTAACAGCTTGCTCACATTCCGTGACTTGTAAGGTAACTTTATCCGGTAAAGCAACGCCTAAGATTTCGCTACCATACGTCGTTACAATCACATTGTCATTTTCTTTCATAAACTGCATTTCCCAAGTTAAGCGTTCCTTAGGAATTTCTGTCTGTTCATAAGTATCGTTATCCATAAAGACTAAATTCGTGCCATCATCGTATAAATACTGCATATTTCTTTTATCAATTTCAGCTTGTTCAACTTTATCACCACCAGTAAAGGAAAGTTCATGGATAACACCCGTACGCATATTACGAACCTTTACTTTAATAATCATTTGGCGCATCGCTGTCTTATTATGATCCACATTAATCACTGTATACAAATTATTCTCATACGAAATAGACATATTCGGCTTCAAATCATTCACTATTATCATTTCTATTACCACCTCTTCTACGCTATTTTAACCAATTCAAGAGGACTTATCAACTTGAAAGCGATATTCAACAACTTCCTTTTTCTCTAAATCTAACTTAATTTTTAGACTTCTTCTTTCCGGATAAATAATGTTTCTTATCACTTGTTCTTCTTTGATTTTTCCATTTTTCAAATCACATTCTACTTCACGAAGGATTTTTCTTTCTTCTTGATAAAAGGAATAATCTTTTTTAAGGTTTTCTTGAATAATAAATTCTTTTTGTTTTAGAGTTAACTCGTTGATAAGATACTGACTATAAAATAGAAACAAAGCTAAAAAATAAATGGATATAAAACCTTTCTTTTTATGGTACATAAATCCCCACTTTTCTTTTGGTATGTCCTATTCTATAAAACAAATAAATCTTCTTTTGCGATTCTTCAAAAGAAATATCCTCTAAATTTTCCAAAAAGATTTGCGTACCCGGTTGTAAAATTAACTTTTTATTCACCATAGATAATACTTTCTCTTCTTTACCAATGCGATAATGCAATTGATTGTTTTCAATGGATATATCTTTTGCAAGTAAAAGTTCTCTTCTTAATTGGGCTAAAGAGATTTCATCTTGCCAAAGGATATACGTTTCACCTCTTCTTTGTGTCTTTAAAAAAGAAGGAATGATAGATACTAAACTAACCAAAATAAATATGGACAATAAGACGTCGATGATGAGGCTTCCTCTTTGATTTCGCATACTGAACACTTCTCCCTTTTAAAATTCTTTTGTGTCCATTTTTGGTAATGCTCTAGACTTTTATCATTTTGTAGATACAAAATCGTCTGATAGCCCAAAGTAACTAAAATCATAAAAACAAACACACAAATCAATGTTTCCATCAGAAAAAATCCCTTTCTATTCCCAGCGCAGTCGACCTTGTGCAATACGAATCACCACCTTTTGTTTTAAAACATCTATCCATCTATTTTGCCCCTGATTAACATAGCCGTTGGGATAGAAAAATATCCCTTCATAGTTACCATTCCTTTTATTTGCCATTGCTTGACTTTGAGCTAGTAAATAATTCAAAGACCATTCTTGTTTAGACATAGAACTTTGAAAATGAGGTTTTGGTGTCCATAGAAATAAAACGGATAATACCAACAATACCACCAATAATTCCATTAAACTAAACGCTCTAACGAACTTTGGCTTGTCCATTTTGAATAATCAGATGCTTTGAACCATCGCAAGTCAATTGGCTCTCGCTCAAAAGTCCTTCTGAAACCAATTCACTAATGGAACTAGGTAAACGATCATGGGCTAATTTATATTGAAGAATGGCAGAATCCCCTATCTTCTCTAAAGCTTGGCAACCTTTATTATTCACAATCGTCAATGTCTTCTGAATATTTGGAACAACCAAAAGAAACAGCACCGAAATAATCAAAATAACAATAACCATTTCTAATAAGGTAAAACCACGAACTTTCTTTTTCATCTTTTTTCTCCTTTCAAAATTTTTGTAGAAACTGCATTGGATAAAGAATAACTTGGTACATCAAAACCAATAGATACGCAATTTGACCATAGGCAAAACATTGTAAAAGAATGGAAAAATGTTTTAAACGTTGGTTTTGCTTATCTCTTGCGATGGCTAAATAACGCTCTAATAAAGGAATGGTATCTTTAAAGAAATAGGATAGTTGAAAAAATCGCTGCAAATTCGGCTCAACAATACGATGGGAATAAATCCGTTGAAATGAAATGCCGAAACATAATAAACGGTCAAATTCACTAGCGATATAATGCACCAGTGGCTTTTCTTGAATACTACTTAATAAATGAAAACTTTCTTGGCTCGATAGACACAATCGTAAACATTCCAAATAGTACTCTACAAATTCTATTGAACCCTTTTGCACAAAATAACTTTTGGGATAGATTTTACTTAATAGTCGATACAAAACAATCTGTACTTTCTTCATCTTTAATAAAAACACAAAGCTAAGCACCACAATGGACAATACGCCCATCATTATCCAAGAAATTCGCAAACTTCTTTCGACTTGTTTTAGAGATTGATTTTCAACCGCTACACTACCAATCAGCTTTACCATTGTCGGTAGAATGAAATACGAAAACGCAAAACTACCAGCACTAACCAAGAACAGCAATAAAAATGGATAGGACAATTTCTTTTCCATGACTTTTTTCTTTTGATTTTCCATTTGTAGTAAACGAATGGATAATTCCAAGGCTTTTGAAAAGGATAAGAATGGTAAGAAGCCTTCCAAATGAAGCCATAGTTTTTTAGGACAAATAGAATGAAAAGCCACTTCTAAAGCTTCCCCTTGTTCCAATTGCCTTATTAAATTGTTAATCGCTTTTTCGTTTCTTTTCTCTTCAATCAAACTCAAGGCATCTTTTAAGGGAATATCTTGTTTTAAAAGTTGATTCAAGTACAAACAATCCTCAAAAGAAATAAATCTCTTGAGAAAGCTGTTTTTCCAATGGAACAAATTCAGGGGAATGTTTCTGATTTTGAAAATAATAACTCAACTCCTTTTCATCCATAACTTCATAAATTGATTGTTTATGACCATCTTCTTCCACTAGCTCTTGATAAGAAATACCAACCAACACTTCTTTTAATCGACCTAAGGGAACACCCAAATCCACCATCCGTCGAATGGCCAGTATAGAACTAGAAGCATGAATAGAGCTAAACACCAAATGACCTGTTAATGCACAACGATAAGCCATTTTAGCAGCAACACTATCGCGAATTTCACCAATGAGAATAATATCTGGATCATGTCTTAATAATTGTTTAATTCCTTCTTCATAACTTAATTGTTCCTTAGAAACCTGAAGCTGAACCATGTTTTCTTGATAGACTTCAATAGGATCTTCCAAGCTAAATATCTTTTTGCCTTGAATTTGTTGTAATATGCTATACATAGTTGTTGTCTTACCACTTCCTGTTAAACCACTGAATAACACAAAGCCACTTTTCATAGCCATCATCCTTCGCATCCAATCCCGGTTATTTTTGGAAGTGGTTAATTCTTCAATTTGAAAGTGATGATTGTGATTTAGAATTCTTAAAACAGCGGATTGTTGATGGTGGCTTTGGATAAGAGCGAAACGACAGCTTAAACTCTGTTCGCCAATTTGAATTTCAAAAGAGCCGCTTTGTGGTAGATAAGCCCTTGAAACATCCAAGTTAGCTAGATACATCAAATAATGAAATAAACGTTCATCTTCCGGCTTTGTTGAAACCATTTCAATTCCTTGCATGGTACGAAATTCCATTTGAATGGCTTTCCCATCTTGCTTGATAAAATGAATATCACTGGCTTTACGAAGTAAAGCTTCTTTCAACCAATCTTTTAATCTTGCTTTCATATCCATGCATACTTGTATTCCCTTTAAACTGAAAAATCCACAAAAAAAAGATGAGAAATCTCATCTTAAGAAAGGATTGTTTTGTAGCTCATAGGCTAGTGTTGTTACTTGGTCATGACCAGGATAGACCTTTAAGCAAGGATTTAATTTCTTTAGCTTTTTTAAGCTTTGCATAAGAACCTGTTCATCCCCACCATACAAATCACTTCGACCAACGGTTCCTTTGAATAATGTATCGCCTGAAAACAAGCAATCTTTGATTCGTAAACAAGTAGACCCCATCGAATGACCCGGAGTATAAATGACCTCTGTTTGGAAATGCCCTATCGCAAGTGGTCCTTCTTGAATCGCTATAAAAGAATGATAAATAGCCGCCCCATAAGGAATAAAAAGTTTTGGATCAATGAAGTCACGATCCCCTTCGTGCATGAATAAAGGTACTTCCGGATAGGCGTCCATGAGATCATCCACAGACACGGTGTGATCACTATGACCATGCGTTAAATAAATTCCTACAACTTTATAACCTTGTAAATTAGCTTGTATGGATAAAAAAGAATTGCCCGGATCAATAATAAGGACTTCCTTATCTTCCAAACAAATATAAGTATTTTCTTGAAACTTTCCTTGGTTTAAATAAATAACTTTCATAGATATAATAAAAAATAGTCCAATGACTATTTCTTCTCCTTATGTAGAGTCATTTTTCTAAGACGCTTGCTATATTTCATAACTTCCAATTTTTCAGGATGCTTGCGCTTATTTCTTGTCGTGATATAGTCTTCTTCACCACATTCTGAGCAGACTAAGATGACATTTTCTCTTGCCATGATACACCTCCTGGTCTTCGCTAGAAGATTATAACATATATTTCTATTAGTGGACAAATAAATGAAATAGTGGAAAAATACTTTCTAGGAGGACACAGATGAAACGAACTGAAACAAGACCAATCTACGTTGGCTCTGTCCAAATTGGTGGTCAAAATAAGTGTGTTTTACAATCCATGACAAATGTTTCAACCCATGATGTTGAAGCCAGTATCAAACAAATCAATGAATTAGCTGAAGCTGGATGTGAGATTGTTCGTCTAGCTGTTTTAAATGAAAAAGATGCTGAGAAAATTGGTGAAATCAAAGCTGGAACAACTGTACCATTAGTGGCTGATATTCATTTTAATCACAAACTTGCCCTCACTTGTTTGGATTTAGGGATTGATGCGATTCGCATCAATCCCGGTAATATTGGTGCTAAAGAAAATGTAGAAGCCGTGGTTAAAAAATGTCAAGAAAGACATGTACCAATTCGTATCGGCATAAATTCCGGTTCCATTGAAAGAGAACTATTGGAAAAATATGGTGGTCCTTGTTCGGAGGCTATGCTGGAAAGTGCTGATAAACATATTAAAATTTTAGAAGATTTAGGCTTTGAAGATATTTGTTTATCGTTTAAGTCCTCGAACGTGGCTTTAACCATTGAGGTTTATGAAAAAGCATCCCGAAAATACCCTTACCCTTTGCATTTAGGGCTTACTGAAGCAGGAGGTTTCCGTGATTCATCCATTAAATCATCGGCCGCCTTGGGAGCTCTTCTTTACCGGGGAATTGGTGATACAATGCGTGTTTCTGTTTCTGCCCCACCCATTGAAGAACTTTATATCGGCAAACAATTATTAAAGAGTTTTAAATTGATAGAAGATGTACCGGATTTAATTGCTTGTCCAACTTGTGGTCGTATTCAATATGATATGTTACCACTGGTGAAAGAGATGGAAGACTATTTAAAAGACTTACAAGCCAATATCACTGTCGCGGTTATGGGCTGTCCTGTTAATGGTATCCAAGAAGCCTCTAGGGCAGATATTGGGGTTGCTGGTGGTGTCAAGCATGGTCTTATCTTCCGTAAAGGAGAAGTCATTCGGAAAGTTCCTCAAGCAGAACTACGGGATACCTTGATTGAAGAAATTAATAAACTAGTACAAGAAAAGCTTAGTCAATCCAACTAAGCTTTTTTATTGCCATCTCTTAGCTCTTTCGCTCTTTGTTTATAACGAGCCTTCTTTTCTTCTTTAATCTTGGAACGAATAAAATCTCTCTTTTTACGACGATAGAGTTTATCAATTTCCGCTTCTCTTTTCTTTTTATAACCAGGTTTAACCTTCCTCTTTTTCTTGGTCATCATTTTAGCAATCTGTTTCTGCATTTCCGTATCTTTTTTTGCTCGACGTTGACCATAAGGACGAAGGTCTTGCCAATTATGGTGATGGAAACGGCGGTGTTTAAATGGAATACCTTGTTTCATTAAAGAACGAATAGCTTCATCATCTTGCTCATGGTACAATGCGTAACAAGTACCGGATAGTCCTGCTCGACCGGTTCGACCAGCACGATGAATGTAGTATTCTAAATCATTAGGAAAGCCACAAGAAATAACAAAACCAACTTCACCAATATCCATACCACGGGCTGCCAAATCTGTCGCAATCACATATTCATATTGTGATTGGGTAATTTGTTTCATGGCTTGTTTACGTTCACGTGAACTTAAATCACCATGCAATTCAGTTAATTTAACACCATGGTCACGCAATTCTTGGGCAATCTCATGCGCTTCTTTCCGCGAATTCGCAAATATTAAACAGACGTAAGGATTAAAGCCGGGCATAATCTTTAAAATGGTTTCGGCATAGCTTCTGTGGTAACAAGGCACTAACACATGCTCAATATTCTTATTATTGGATTGATGTTTACCAATTTCAATGGTAATTGGATGATGCATATACTTCCTAATAAAAGGCTTTAACTGGTTTGGTAAAGTGGCTGAAAATGACAACATTTGTGCATCATTCATTCGCGAAACAATCGCATCCACGTCCGCTAAGAAACCAAACTCCAGAGTCATGTCGGCTTCATCCACAACCATTACTTTCGCTTTATCTAAACGCAAAGAATTATCTTCTAAAAATAAATCCCTCAACCGACCCGGTGTACCAATCACAACATGCGGTTGTTGTAGTTGAAACTTCTTACTATCTCTTGCCCGCTCCTTACCACCCACAACAGCACTAATGCGAATGCTTGGAAAATAAGCTTCCACTTCTTTTGCCATCGCATAAATTTGATAAGCCAGTTCACGCGTAGGCGCTGTAATCACGGCTTGGACATAATCGCTGGCAACATCAATTTTTTCAAAAATAGGCACTAAAAACGCATGTGTCTTACCGGAGCCTGTTTCGGATAGACCAATTATATCTTTCCCTTGCAATGATAAAGGAATGACTTCCTCTTGAATGGCAGTCATTTCTTTAAAATGTTTATCCCTCAACCATTGTTTTAATGGTTCTTGTATGTGTAAATCTTCAAACTTTTTCATATAATCACCTATAATAAGTATAAAGGGAGCCAACAAAATAAGAAAGGAATAAGGCATGAAAATTATTTCTGTTCAACCAAGAGGATATTGTCATGGTGTTATACGAGCCATTCGTTTAGCCCAAAAAACTAAAGAGAAATACCCAAATACTCCAATTACGATTTTAGGCATGTTGGTTCATAACCAACACGTTGTGGATGTATTAGCCGAAAGTGGTATGCAAACCATTGAAGATAAAAACCAAGACCGTCTTTCTTTATTAGATAAAATTCAAGAAGGAATTGTTCTATTTACAGCCCATGGTGTTTCACCGGCTGTTTATCAAAAAGCCAAAGAAAAAGGTCTACAAGTTGTCGATGCGACCTGTCCGGATGTTTTAAAAACCCATGAATTAATTAAAGACTATGCAGATGATGTCATTTATTTAGGTAAGAAGAACCATCCCGAATCCGAAGGAACAGTCGGTTTATCCAAGCGGGTTCATTTGGTATCCAATCTTGAAGATTTAAAAGCTTTACAAGATATTGAAATTCATAATCCCATTATCACCAATCAAACCACTCTATCTCTTTTAGATTTACAAGACTTAATTGAAGCTTGCTTAAAGCAATACCCAAATGCAAAAGTCGTAAGAGAAATATGCCCTGCCACAAGGTTACGCCAAGAAGCAATTTTAAATTTAGAAGCCGATGCTTTGTATGTGGTGGGAGATGTTCGTTCTAATAACAGCAATCAACTAGCAATTATTGCTCGTAAGATTGGTATTCCTTTTGTAAAAATGATTTCTTCGGTCAATGACATTCAAGAAAGTGAACTCATTGGTAAGGAAAGGATTGCCATCACCAGTGGTAGTAGCACACCCAACGCATTAACCAATCAAGTGGTTTCCTTTCTACAAGAATATGAAAAAACAGGTAAGTTTGAATTACCTGTTGAATTAAATCGACAACTTCTTTAAATCTTCAATTTCTTCTTTACTTAGGGGGCGGTATTCCCCTTTTTTTAGTGTTTCATCTAAAATTAAATTCTTCATGCGAATGCGTTTTAAATACATGACTTTATTGCCAAGAGAGAGAAAGATATTCTTAATCTCATGGTATTTTCCTTCTTGAACAACGATGGTACAGCTTCTCTCATCTAAGATATGTAGCTTAGCTCCTTTGTATGAAATATCTCGATATTCAACCCCCTTTTCAATAGCTTTTATATCTTCTTTACTTAAAGGTGATTGATGTTCAACATAATATTCTTTCTCAACGTGTTTCTTAGGTGAAAGTAATTCATGTGCCAAAGGACCATCATTCATAATTAGAAGTAGACCTTCTGTATCTTTATCCAATCTCCCACAAGGAAATAAACCTTTATAGTCAGGCACTAGTTCCAATACTGTTGGATTATGTCTTCCTTCGGTGGCGGATATATACCCTGCTGGTTTATGCAACATAAAATAATAATGTTCAGAATACGCTAATTCTTCGCCATCAATCGTGATGACATCTTGATTAGGATCAACTGCCCTACCGGCAGCTAAAACTACTTCACCATTAACACAAACCCTTCCCTTTTTAACCATATTCTTTACTTGTGTACGACTACCCACACTTGCATTGGCTAAAACACGATCCAAACGCATTAAGCTCTCCTTATCATACGATTTAAAAGCAATTTTAAAGAACGGTGGAAAGTAACTTGAACTAGACGTAACCATTCTGTTAAAGCAAAATAGATTGCCATAGCCATCATAGAAACCCCAATAAACAAAATCAGTGCTACCGCTCTTGAATAATGAACAAAATCAAAACCAACTAACTTCAATAAGTAATAAGGGATATTCATAATAATTGAAATGAGTAAAATCTTGAGGAAGCGTCTTAATAAAACTTTCCATTGTAATTTAGAATAAGTAGTTATCTTATAAAAGCCTAAGAAGAAAATCGCAAAACCAGATACATAGCTTGAAATAATCGCTCCTGTATACCCAAATAAAGCCGTTAATGGATAAAAGGAAATGAGCTTAACCAGAAAGCCTATACCTAAATAACCAATACAGGTTTTCCGAAAACGTAATGTTAATAAAATAGAAGTCATCAAAGGCGTTAAGGTAGATGTAAAAGCTAATATACCAGCTTGTCTTAAAGCCACTTGACCATACACCAATTCACCGCCACCATACATAATGTAATACACAGCTCTGGATTGAAAAAATAAAACCGAGCTGACAGGTATCGCAAAAAAGAAGGTAACGTCAAAAGCATCCATTAAATATTTACGCATTTCCTTCCAATTTTGGTTTTCTAAAGCGGCGGTCACAAAAGGAATAATACCCGCACTAAAGCCACTAGCAACCACTTGTGGAATAGAAGTTAACTTATCACAATTGGTTTGAATAATGGAATAAATTAACGTAGCCGTATTATGATTCATCCCTAAGCTTTGATTCACAGATACAAATAAATTGGTGTTCACCAGAATTTGTGAATTCCCTAAAATGGCGGTCACAAAGAATGGAATAGCGTACATTAAAAACTCTTTTAAAATAATCTTGTAGGAAACCGCTTCTCTTTCTTGCCTTTTAGCCAAACGAGCAATTCTTTTATTCCGTTTGGTATCAAAATAGGCAAAATAGAAAATGGCTAAAATAGCTCCTAAACTGGTTCCTATTACAGAAGCATAAGCACCAAAGCTGCGATGCATCTTAAAAACATAAACACCAATCATCGAAGCCACTAAGATAAAAGCAACTCTCCCTACCTGTTCTAAAACTTGTGAACCGGCATAGGCACGCATTTCTTTTAAACCTTGGTAATACCCACGGTAACTATACAAAATCGGTACAATGAATAAAGCTAAGGCTAATAAAGAGAATACATTTTGCATGGTCTTTAGTTCCCAAGCACTAATATTTCCTCCCCCTAAAGCCCTTGTAGCTAAAGGAGCTGACATCAAAAAGAAAAACATTGCCATCACAAAACCAGATGCCATTAAAATTCCGGTTCCTAAGCGACGCACTAACATTACCGTCTTGTAGTCTTCCTTAGCATAATATTTCGCTACTAAAGCCGCTATCGCAAAGGGAATACCGGAGCCGGAAATTTGTAGTAATAAAGCGTAATAATCATAGGAAGCTGAAAAGAATACCATGTTCTGTTGACCAACAATTTCTTTAAATGGAATGATATAAAACAAACCAATTAATTTCGCAATGAAAATACCGGCCGTGGATGTTAAGGAACCAGCTAAAAATGATTGACCAACTTCTTTTTTTAATTTTTCACTCATTCTTCAACCCCTCATTGAATTTCTAAGTGGATAAATTCTCTTTGAATTTCACCGGTATAATCTTTAAATTCAACCAACATATCCACTTGGATTTTCTTTTCTTTTGCTTCTCCAGAGACCACAATTCCCTTCACATAGCCCTTTTCTTTATTCACTTGATTAGGAATTAAGGAACTTGGTTTATCAAAGATACCGGAACTTGGCATCATTTTTTTATTCTGAGCGTATGGAACACCCTTTTCAACCGCCATCACCACCACTTGATTCATTTCTACCCTTGCGTGATCAATAAAAATATAGTACACATAACTACCATCTTCTCTTTTAACCATTTCACTTGAAGTAGAAAAGTATGACGACTTAGTTTTGAAATTACTATAACTTTCCACCATATTATAATGAATTTTATAGGATTCCATTTTTAAATTTTTCGTTTCATCTTTATGACAGGCTTGTAAGCAACTTATCAGCAACAAGAGCACCAACCAACTTATCTTTTTACGCATATATTAAATTATACCTTAAATTCACCAATATAGTTGATTGGATTAAAACAGAAGGCATTATAAATTTTATGCGTTATTATGAAAATACAGTTTATCTCCATACGCATTTCTCATTCTAACAAATTGCTTTATATTAAATACCACTGTATTGAAAAAGATGAATTTTTAAAATTCATCTTCAAATTTCTTTATATATTCCTTGTAGTAAAAAATACGTTTCTTTAATTGTTCATCATGGCTTAAAGATAAAATCTTTTCTGTTTTTTTTATTTCATTTTCAAACCATTCTTTTGTGATTAAATCTTTCTTCTTTTTCAAATAAGGACCAATGAAGACATCCTCTTCTTGATACTCGCTTTCACCTGTATAGTAAACAAAAATTGAAAGATAATAAAACTTACGATCATACACCACCCATTCTTCTTGAATCGAAAAACCATGCTCAAATAACCATTTTCTTAGTTCTTCATAACCACGATTCACCTGTAAAAGAATTTGCTTGTACCCTTTCGCTTTAGCCAATTCACTTGCAAGAATATGAATAGCCCTTTGACCGCCCATACCGGCAATGATAATTCCTTGCGTATCTTCCGGTACTTTCGCTAATCCATCACTTAAAATCGTTTGAATAACATCTTCATAACCAAAGTATTTAATATTATCCTTAGCAATTGCTAAAGGACCTTTCGCAATATCGCAAGCATAAACCTTCTTAGCAATTCCGTCCCTCATTAAATCAATGGACAAAAAAGCATGATCACAGCCAATATCCGCCATGACCAAGCCCTTTTGAACATGATGTTTTATCTTTTTTAAACGCTTTGAAATCATTTATCAAAGAAATCCTTTAAACGCTTTGAACGATTTGGATGTTTTAACTTGCGAAGAGCCTTTGCTTCAATTTGACGAATACGCTCACGTGTTACATTAAATTCACGACCAACTTCTTCTAATGTTCTTGTACGACCATCATACAAACCAAAGCGCAAACGAAGAACCTTTTCTTCCCTTTCCGTCAAACCGGAAAGAACATCGTTGATTTCATCTTTCAATAATTGATTAGAAGCATACTGATCCGGACTTAAAGCATCCTTATCCTCAATGAAATCCCCTAAGTGAGAATCATCTTCTTCCCCAATCGGCGTTTCCAAAGAGACCGGATCCAAAGCAATCTTTTTGATTTCACGCACTTTGTCTGCCGAAATACCATCCAAGCATTCCGCAATTTCTTCCGGGGTTGGCTCACGGCTTAATTTCTGTACTAAGCTTCTTTCCACACGCGTTAATTTATTGATGGTTTCTACCATGTGAACAGGAATACGTATTGTTCTAGCTTGATCGGCGATAGCACGTGTGATAGCCTGACGAATCCACCAAGTCGCGTAAGTAGAGAACTTAAATCCTTTTGTATAATCAAACTTTTCAACCGCTTTAACAAGTCCCATATTTCCTTCTTGAATCAAATCCAAGAACTGCATACCACGACCAACATATTTCTTTGCAATTGAAACAACTAAACGCAAGTTAGAAGAAATTAGAATATTACGAGCTTCTTCATCACCTTGTTCAATTCGTTTTGCGATTTCCACTTCTTCATAAGCTTTCAATAAAGGAACACGACCAATTTCTTTTAAATACATCTTAACCGAATCACCGGATGCACTCGACATATCCGAACGAATCAAGCCATAATGATCTAACGTCGTCTCTTTATCATCTTTTTCTTTATCTACATCATCTAAATCATCGCTTGTGTCTTCATCCTGATCATTCACTAAAACATGGTCTTCATCTTCTTCAAAGTCTTCTAATTCTTCTTCCGAAGTAACCTCCATCTTTTGTTCATTAAACCAATCCCACAAATCATCCATTTCATCATCGCTTAAATCCAAATGTTCTAAAGATGCAACAACATCCTTTTGTAATAATTCACCTTCTTTTCGATAGGTAGCTTTGTATTCTTCTTTTAAATCATCCAATGTTTTTAAATCCATATTTTTCCCCGCTTCTTTCACGGAACTAATCTTTTTCTTCGCTTCAGTCCTCTTCTTTGTTGGCATATTCTCTCCCATCTATTTTCTTTTTACTTTGTGGGCTTTTTTCTTTTTAAACACAGGTTTCTATTGAATACACTGTCTGTCCTTCTTCCACTTTTGCCTATTTTACCACAATCTATTCCAATCTGGTAAATGGCTTTAATTTTTCTTTTCTTCGTTTGATTTCAAACGACCTAATTCACGTTTTACTTCACTATACTTCTGTAACAAGAGTTTTTTCGTTGTTTCATCTAAGCTTGGATTGGAAAGACTATCGTACAATTCTCTACTTTGCTCTTCCAAACGCTTCATTTTAACGCGATCAAATAATGCTCTTAAGCTTTCTTCTTGGTATTCTTTGACATTCATCGAGATTAGTTTTGACCAACACTTTCTTTCCATTTCACTTTGGGCAGCTTCTAATAATTCAATGGATTGGATTTCTTGTTTACGATGAAGGCGATTGACCAGTGTTAAAGCCACATTATTTCGCAGTGTATCCGTTAAAAAGCCTAATTCTTCATCA
Source organism: Bulleidia sp. zg-1013 (assembly GCF_019798045.1). Taxonomy (NCBI): domain Bacteria; kingdom Bacillati; phylum Bacillota; class Erysipelotrichia; order Erysipelotrichales; family Erysipelotrichaceae; genus Bulleidia; species Bulleidia sp. zg-1013. Next base: position 269,706 of record NZ_JAGXEX010000002.1, on the reverse strand, counting down.
AAGATTTGAATAGCTTTTGGATATTGTAGCATCATGGCTAATATTTCATATTCCGCCACTTCCACACCATCAACTTTCACTCTCGTAGTATGTGTTTTTTTGGCTTCTTTTCTTCCCAATATCGAAAAATTCAAACCTAGTTTTTCTTCTAAAACATGTTGGAAATAATGCCGATCCATCTCATCATTTAAGTTTTGAATCTCAAGAGCAATTTCTTGACCAACCTTCTTTTTTTCAGAATAATTATCTAAATTCGTATTTTTCAATCGATAATCAATGAAAAATTCCATAAAGCTTTCTTCTTGTTTTATAAACTTCTCTAAAACTTCTTTGCCTTTTTGACGATAGATTTCATCCGGATCTAAATTGTCCATATTCTTGACAATTCGGCATTCCAATCCGATGGATTGCGCTAATTTAGCCACCTTATAAGAAGCATTTTGACCGGCATTATCACCGTCATAAACAAGCACTAAAATCGGAGCCATGGAAGCCAATAAACGCATCTGCTCTACCGTACAAGCCGTTCCTAAAGTACAAACTGCATTTTCAATACCGGCTTGTCCAAGAGCAATCACATCCATTACCCCTTCACAAAGATAAATCTTGCCGGCTCTTCGGGCTGGATTTTTAGCTCGATGATAATTATAAATCACACTTCCCTTATGAAAGACTAAGGTATTGTCCGTATTAATGTATTTCGAATCCACATTTGAATCCATACTTCTAGCTGTATAACCAACGGTTTGACCATTTCGGTCATGAATAGCGAAAGTAATTCGATCTTGGAATACATCATCAAAACGACCATTATAATAACGAATTAAGTTAGCTTGGCTCATTTCTTCTTCGCTATATCCCTTTGCTTTTAAATAAGAATAAAGCTTTCGATAAGGATTATAACCAATACCAAACTTCAAAGCCGTTTCTTCATCAATACCTCTCAGCTTGAGATATTCTTTTGCTTTTAGACCATCATTTGTTTTTAGAATATAGGAGAAATAACTTGTTGCATCGCTTAAGACATTTTTAATTTTTTGCGTTTGTGGATCTTCTACCACTTCTTTTTTAGGGGCACTTTGCACATGAATACCAACGATTTCACCTACCTTTTCAACCGCTTCCGGAAAAGAAACTTTCTCAAAATCCTGTACAAATTGAAAGAGCGTCCCACCATTCCCACAGACAAAGCAACGATAAATTTGCTTGTCCGTTGAAATTTTTAAGGATGGATCGTGGTCATCATGAAAAGGGCAAACAGCCACATAGCCATTTCCCTTCTCCATTACTGGGATATAATGTCGAATGACATCCACAATATTAGCTTTAGAACGAATATCATCGATGACATTTTGCGGAATACTCGCCATAGAACTCCTTAAAATTCAATTTCTTTTTTTATCTTTTGTAAAGCTTCTTCAATGCTCATTCTTTCTTGGCTCATGGAATCACGGTAACGAATGGTAACCGTAGTATTCTCTAAAGTTTCATCATCAATTGTGATACAGAATGGTGTACCAATCTCATCTTGACGACGGTAACGCTTGCCAATCGAACCGGAGCCATCGCTTTGAACAGCGAAATACTTGGAAAATAAATGACGAATTTCTTCAGCTTTTTCACCATGTAATTTGGCACGCAATGGTAAAATCGCCGCTTTAACTGGTGCTAACGCCGGTGAGAAATGCATAACAACACGTGTATCACCATTCTCTAATTCTTCTTCATCATAAGCATCAGTAAAGAACATAAAGAATAAACGCTCTACCCCAACCGCCGGTTCAATCACATAAGGCAAGTACTTTTCATTCGTTGTTGAATCTAAGTACGTTAAATCCTTATTAGAGGTTTTTTCATGTTGACCTAAATCGTAGTTTGTACGGTTGGCGATACCCCATAGTTCCCCCCAACCCCATGGAAATTTATACTCAATATCCGTTGTTGCTTTAGAGTAGAAAGATAATTCTTCTTTTTCATGATCTCTAAAACGAAGATGTTCCGGATTAGCTCCTAAGGAAAGAATCCAATCCATACAAAAATTACGCCAATAACTAAACCATTTATCATCCTCACCCGGTTTCACAAAGTATTCCATTTCCATTTGTTCAAACTCACGGGTACGGAAAATGAAGTTACCAGGTGTAATTTCATTGCGAAAAGATTTACCAATTTGACCAATTCCAAAAGGAAGCTTCTTACGATAGGTTCTTTGAATATTCTTGAATTGAACAAACATACCTTGAGCCGTTTCAGGTCGTAAATAAATTGTATTCTTAGAGTCTTCTAAAATACCTTGGAACGTTTTAAACATTAAATTAAATTGACGAATTGGTGTGAAATCATGACTGCCACAATCCGGGCAAGCAATCTTATGTCCCTTAATAAAGCTTTCCATTTCTTCCTTGGACCAGCCTTCCGGACTAACCTCTCCATGCGTTGCATCTTCAATTAAATGGTCCGCTCTATGTCTTGTCTTACAATTCTTACAATCCATCAAAGGATCTGAGAATCCACTCAAATGACCTGAGGCCTCCCATACCTTTGGATTCATTAAAATAGCGGCTTGTAATTCAACATTGTTTGCGTCTTCTTGAATAAACTTTTTCTGCCAAGCCCGTTTAATAGCATCTTTTAATAGCACACCATTTGGGCCAAAATCCCAGGTATTGCTTAATCCCCCATAAATCTCAGAACCTTGGAAAACAAAGCCGGTTTCCTTAGCATGTGCCACAATTAAATCAAAACTTTTCTCTCTTTTCATCCTTCCTCTTTCCTTCTAATATGCCTATTGATTGTACCATATTCCCCTTACATAAATAAATGTTCATAGAAATCAAAGGACTTTAAATGTAACCCGGCGTGTTCACGGAATAAATCAAAAGCCAAACGTATCTCATGATGATTAAAATCAACTCGATGATTAACTACTTCGTAGTGCTCTAAACGAGCCTTAAAGGCCAAACGTATCTTTTTTAATTGACTTATTTTCATAACTGGACTAGCTAACTCTTGGGCATGATTTTCACAAAGAAAACCACCTTCTTTTGCACTAAAAGAAACAACTTCTTGTTTTCCGCAATGAACGCAAGCATCCATATTTGGTTCAAAACCAAATTCTTGTAATAATGTGCTTAGAGTAAGGACAAAAACCGTATCGGCATTTTCTCCTTTTTCCCATAAAGAAAAACTATTTTCTAGTAATTGAAATAGATGTGAGCTATCTTCTTGAAAAACAGTCAAACAATCAAGAATATCAACGATGACACTTGCCATCGAAGAAAGCCTTAAATCACTATACACATGGCGATAAAAATTGAGGGCTTTCGCCCTTTTTAAAGTTTGTAACTCTTTTCCTTCTTTTAAATCGTATTGCACTTCAACCTTAGTAAAAGCTTGCAAAGCCGCTGCATTTTTAGACTTTGTGTTACGCACTCCCTTAGCAATAAAACTAATTTTCCCTTCTTCTGTAAGAAGGGAAATAATGACCGCTTTATCTTGATAAGGTACCTCTTTTAACACAAAGCCAAGTACTTGATTATTCATCTCGATTCGCCCCCGCATAACCCATTTGTGAAATACGAGCATCTTTTGAACGCCATTCTTCTTCCACCCGAACAAATAATTCCAAAAAAACTTTCTTGCCTAATAATATTTCCATGTCTTCTCTTGCTAAAGAACCAATTTTCTTTAACATAGAGCCCTCTTTGCCAATTAGGATTGGTTTTTGGGAAGGACGATCCACTAGTATCGTAGCTTGTATGTAACAAGTATTCTTTTTAAACTCACGCTTTTCAATATAAACGGCACAAGCATGTGGAACTTCATCTTCGGTTTTGCAAAGAATTTTTTCCCGAACAATTTCAGCCAAACGGAAATCCAAAGCATTATCACTGGTAATATCGCTTGGATATAAATAATCTCCCTCCGGTAGATACTTTAAAGTAGTTTGAATGAGATCATCCAATTTCAAAGTAAACTTAGCGGATATTGGAAAATACTCTGCAAATGGATAACGCTTGCTCCACTCTCCTAAAATAGCCATAACCTTTTCTTTGGATAAACAATCCACTTTATTTAAGATTAAAAAAACGGGCTTCTTTAAATTCGCAATATGTTCTAGTACAAAGGCATCTCCTTTTGCAAAGGGAACTCTAGCGTCCACCACTAAATACAACATATCCACGTCCTGAATCACCGAATAAACCTCTTTATTCATGCGTACACCCAGACGATCGAAAGGCTTGTGAATACCAGGGGTATCGGTAAAAATAATTTGTCCATCTTCGCGTGTTAAAATACCACGAATTTCTGAACGGGTAGTCTGACTTTTTTTCGATACAATCGCTATTTTTTCAGCTACTAAAGCATTAATCAAGCTGCTTTTACCAGCGTTTGGTCGACCGGCAATTCCAACAAAACCACTTCTCATCGAAGAACATCCTCTGAATCAAAATGATAAGGCAATAATCGACGCATATTTGTATCCAATTCATCTCCCTTTCCATTCGATAAATAAATTGGTGTATCCAGTTGCAATAACTCACTTAAGACTTGTCGACAAATTCCACATGGTGCCGCCATTCTAGGACCATCACAAACTATCGCTATCGCAACAAAGTCCTCTTTACGATAGCCCTCGGAAATCGCCGCAAATACCGCTGAACGCTCCCCACAATTCGTTGCTCCGAAACTGGCATTTTCAATATTAACACCATGAAAAACACGTCCATCTTTGCACTCTAAAGCACTGGATACATGATAATTGGAATAAGGTGCATAGGAATTCTTAAGCACGGAAAAGGCTTCTTGAATTAATTCTTCTCTTGTCATTTTCGATCCGCAATCCCTTCTAACAATTGATTTTGAATAACAAACATTTCTTTTTCATCTTCTGGCTTCATATGATCATAGCCTAAGCAGTGTAATAAGCCATGCGCAAATAAGAAACAAAATTCTCTTTTTTCTGAATGCCCATATTCTTTAGCTTGGCGTACTGCATAGTCAACATTAATAAAAACATCTCCTAAATCATTCATATCTACTTTTTCTTCACCATCTTGGATAGCGAAAGAGAGGACATCCGTTGGTCGATCAATTTGCCGATAATCCCGATTGATTTGGTGAATGGTACGTGATCGAACAAAAGTAACCGATATTTCTTTGTGTTTGTCTAATTGTAAAACTTCTTCTGTCCTTTTACCAATTTTACGATATAAGCTTTCATATGGTTTGGCTGGAAAATTGGTTCGATAATAAAAAGTAATTTCCATTTAACTACCTCTTTTTTCCATTATATCGTTATTTAAGTAAATAAAAAAGGATTAGCCTATTTTGATATATACCAAGGAAACTAGACACCGTAATTCATAATTTGTCTTTAACAACTGGTTGCTAATCTATTCTTCAATCCCTTGCATACAAAAAGGATACCTTGTCGTCTTTTTTATCACATCAGTATCCTTAATCAATTTCTATGTTTATTCTATTAAAAAGAAGCCTATTTTTCATAAGCTTCAACAATTTTTTGTACCAGAGGATGACGAACGACATCTCTTCCATCCATCGTTACAACCGCTATATCATTCACATGTGCCAAGCGCTTTTGTACATCCGCTAAGCCAGATAACTTGATGTCTTTTAAGTCTACCTGTGAACTATCTCCAGCAATAATCATTTTGGAATGAAACCCCAATCGTGTTAAGAACATCTTCATTTGTGCATTGGATGTGTTTTGCGCTTCGTCTAAGATAATATAAGCATTCTCCAAAGTTCTTCCTCGCATATACGCCAACGGGGCTATCTCTATGGTTCCTTTTTCCATAAGCTTTTCCGTTTGCTCTAATCCTAGCATCGTATGTAAAGCATCGTATAAAGGTGTTAAATAAGGATCTACTTTTTCTTTCAAATCTCCCGGCAAAAAGCCCAGGCTTTCACCTGCTTCCACTGCTGGTCTAGTTAGAATAATACGGTCTACCTCATGATTTTTTAAAGCCGTAACCGCTTTAACCACTGCCAGAAAAGTCTTACCCGTCCCGGCTGGACCAATCGCAATCACAATTGTATTGTTTTCCATAGCTTTTGCAAAATGGTATTGACCAAGTGTCTTTGGCTTAATACTTTTACCTGAAAAGGTACGCCCAATTTGAAGCTGATCCACAAAATCCAATTGATTTCCTTGCCTATTTTGAATTAAAAATTGCACTTCCTTCAAAGATAAAGAATGGTTCTTTTTCACAAAACGAACTAACTCTTTCAAAATAGAAAGCACTTCTTCTTTTCCTTCTATTATGAATTGATTATCACGCAAAAGAATTTGACTTTGGAAAGCCGCTTCCAGTTCTTTTAAGTATTTATCTTGTGGTCCAACAAGAATTTGTAAGTCTTGGGTACTTACATCATTGATATCTATTGTTTTACTCATATAACTAATTTTACCATAAGACGGTATAATAATCTTATGCAAAGTATTCGTTATTCCTTAATTAAAAAAGCTGAAAAGAAATTTCAAATTTCAGTTGATTATCCTTTTCAAAGAAATCCCGAAGCACAGGTCTTTCGTATTCCCAATCAAAAGACTTGGTTTGCGCTATTTCTGCGCATATCAAAAAGAAAATTAGGTATGGATAGCGATGAAATGGTGGATATTGTTAATCTAAAATGTGATGAATTTATCGCCGGGACATTGAGACGAAATCCCGGTTATTTCCCTGCATATCATATGAAAAAAGCGAATTGGATTTCAGTTGTTTTAGATGGAACAGTTCCTAGTGATGAAATTTTAGATTTACTGGAAATGAGTTATGACAATTGCCTTAAACCCAAGAAACAAAAATCTTTTGGCAATCAAACTTGGATTATTCCCTCCAATCCAAAGTACTATGATATTCATCAAGAAATTGAACAAAGTGAAGACCATAGTCTCCTTTGGCAACAATACCCTAATTTTCATCAAGGCGATACCATCTTTATCTATGAAACTGCCCCAAGTCAAAAAATTATTTATGAAGGCTATGTCAGTGAAGAAAATATCCCTTATCAGTATGAAGATGAACACTTTTCTTTTAAACGAGGTATGAAAATTAAAATTATTCGTGATTATCGTCATCATGATTTTACTTTATCGGTAATGAAGACATATGGTATCGGTGCCATTCGTGGTCCTCGCCATTTACCGGAAGAACTCATTCAAGATTTAAGAGCTTTATGGTAGATTGTAAAAGTAAATGCAACAATAAAAAAAGAAGTCAATGACTTCTTTAGAAGTTACTTGTTGCGCTTTCTAGCCTTTTTCGCAGCTTCAATTTTAAGCTTACGCTTAATACCCGGCTTGACGTAATATTCTCTCTTACGAGCTTCTGCGAGGGTTCCATTGCGGGAGACCTGGCGCTTAAAACGACGCAAAGCATCATCGAGGTTTTCATTTTCTTTTAATACAACTCTTGCCATTCAACAACCCTCCTTTCAACTTAGCTTTATGATTATACCCTAAAATAAATAAATTGACAATAGAAAAACGATTCTATCGAACCGCTTTCCTGCTCATTATTCTTCCATTAACTTCACGCCTGAAGAAGTTCCGATACGTTCTGCTCCAGCTTCAATCATTGCATGTAAATCAGCTTTTGAACGAACACCTCCAGCAGCCTTTACTTTAATCGCTTCACCAGCAGCAACTTTCAAAATCTTCACATCTTCTACAGTTGCTCCATGAGTTGAAAAACCGGTGCTTGTCTTAACGAAATCAGCACCACCTAAGATAACATCCTTAGTTGCTCTTGTCTTTTCTTCATCTGTTAATAAACAAGTTTCAATGATGACCTTTAAACAATGATTACCACAAGCTTCCTTAACTGCCTTTATTTCATCAATCACATATTGATCATTGCCATCCTTTAATTGACCAATGTTTAAAACCATATCAATTTCATCAGCACCCATTTCAAGAGCATTCTTTGTTTCAAAAACCTTTGTAGCGCAAGTCATTGCACCCAATGGAAAACCAATGACACAAGCTGTTAAAACATCCGAACCTTTTAAAGCTTCCTTAACAGTTGGAATCCAACTTGGATTTACCATGCAAGTCATAAAGCTATATTTTTTCGCTTCCTCGCATAATTGAAGAATTTGTGCCTTCGTTGCGTCTGGTTTTAATAGTGTATGATCAATATATTTGTTCAAATTCATAATCTTCTCCTTCCTTGATCAAAACGTATTTTTTCAATACTTCTTTGATAATTATAACATCTCCTTGATAAGAATAACGACCAATATCACGTTCCATAAACTTTTGATTGCCTTTACCAAGAACTAAGACTGTATCTTCCGGATCAGCCAACTCCAAAGCTTGGCGTATCGCATCATAACGATCAGAAATTATCAAATAGGGCTTCTCTTTAATTCCTTTCGCAATTTCCTCTGCTATGGCTCTTGGACTTTCATTACGAGGATCATCTTCTGTCAGAATAATCATATCGCAATACTGATCCATCAATTCACCAACTTTTTCTCGCTTGCTCTTATCTTTTTTGCCGGCTGAACCATTGACTATAATAATGCGACATTTCTTTGGGGTAATCGAAGTAGCGTATTCCAACACTCTTGATAAGCCTTCTACTGTATTTGCCATATCGACTAAAATATTAAAGTTTTGCCCCTCATCAATGACTTCCATACGCCCTTCAATGCGACTTAAAGATTTAATTCTTTCTTGAATAACTTCCATATCTAAGCCAGCCTCATGCAAAGCCGCAATCGCAGCTGCTACATTCATTAAGTTAAAGCAAGAAACCAAATTCGTTTCCATAGCGTATTCTTGATCATACACTCTCAAGTGAAAACTAGTGCCATCATTTTTAATACGATATTGACGGATAGAGTACATCGCTTCTTCACTCATACCATAAGTAACCACCCGAGCATCACTATCTTCCACCATCTTCAAACCATAAGGATCATCTATATTCATAATGGCGCAAGCCTTATCATCCAAATCATCAAAGAACTTCTTCTTAGCTTCAAAATAATTTTTCATACTACCATGAAAATCTAGGTGGTCATGATTTAAATTTGTAAAAATTGCATAATCAAAGTGGACACCTTGCACACGTTTTTGTTCAATGCCAACAGAGGTAACTTCCAAAGTCGCCGCCTTCATATCCGCATCCACCATTTCTTTTAGAATGGAATGCAAATCAATAATCGTTGGGGTAGTCAATAATGGCTGTAATTTTACTGCTCCATAGGTAATTGAAATACTACCAATATTCCCGGTCGGTATGATTGGATTTAAAATCTCTTGAATGATTTTAGCCGTTGTACTCTTTCCATTTGTACCGGTCACCCCAAACATTTGTAAGTGATGGGATGGTTCGCCATAAAACACATTCGCAACCGCATTGAAAGTATCCACAACATCATCTACACGAAAATAAAGAATGCCCTCTTCATAATGGGATAATTCTTCACTATGGACAACCGCAATCGCACCATTTAAAATTGCATCCTGAACGAATTGATGCCCATCAAAACGCATTCCCTTAACACAAAAGAATAAACTATTCGCTCTCTTTTTACGGGAATCATCGTTAATAGACTGAATCTCAATTTCCGGAGCCTGTTTAAATAATTGATTTAATAGCACTTTTATATCTCCTTCATAGCCAGAACAGATAGCGCAAAAATAGCGGCTGTTTCTGCCCTTAAGATACGCTTTCCTAAACTAATCGATTGAAATCCCGTTTCTTCTAATACTTGAATTTCTTCTAAACTAAAGCCACCTTCAGCACCAATCACAATCGTCGTATCCTTTTTAGAATTTAAATCAAAGAAAGAATGATCTTGCTTTTTAGCTTCATAGGCAACTACATTTTCTTCACTTTGGTAATTCTTTAAATCTTGAAGTCGAACAGCTTCTGTTACTTCTGGAAGGCAATTTCGCTTGCATTGTTGACTGGCCGCCAAAACGATTTGTTTATAACGTTCTCGTACCTTTTTTTCTTTTTCTTTTTGAACCTTCACTATTGTTCGTGAGCTTGTAAAAGGAACAATTCTTTTCACACCCAATTCCGTTGCTTTTTGAAGAATCCATTCAAACTTCTCTTTTCGGATTAAAGCCATGCACAAAGTAATGTTTTGTTCTAACTCATTTACACAAGAATCTTCTCTTTCAACATAACATTGAAACTTACCATTCATCACTTCTGCTTTCGCAAAGTAAGCCTTTCCTTCATAAACCAGACGAATAAGCTCTTGGTTTAGACGGAGCACATGATGGGCATGGTGTTCTTGTTCCTTGGATAAAGTGTAGATTTGGTCTACTTCCGGTTTTGTTTGACAAAAATATTGATACATGACACAAAAAGGATTATTCCTCTTCCTCCTGTTGTTTTTCTTCCACACGGATACGAACTTCATTAACCTTACGACTATCTGCTTTCGTAATTTGAACAAATAAATTCTCAAATTGGAAAGATTCATTCACTTGAGGAATGTGTTCTAATTGAGCAATTGCCCAACCAGATACTGAGTTATAGTCATCCTCTTCCTCTTCATTCACTTGAATATCAAAGCGTTCAAATAAATCATCCACTTCCGCTTCGCCTTTAACTAAATATTCGTTTTCCGAAATTTTGGTATAGAATTCTTCGACAACGTCATGCTCATCCCAGATTTCCCCAACCAACTCTTCGACAATATCTTCCAATGTAATCAAGCCATCGGTGCCGCCCCATTCATCCAAGACGACAGCCATATGGAGCTTTTCTCTTTGTAAAAGCTGTAACAGTTCATAAATATGAGTGTTTGGACTGGTATTAATCACTTTTGTGATGATGGAATGTAAATTAGATTTCTTATGATATAAAAGGTCATAAAAGTCTTTTTCATGAATAACGCCAATAATGTTATCAATGGTTTCTTCGTAGACTGGTAAACGGCTATAAGAATTCATGCGGAAAGTTTCTTCGATTTCTTTTAAATCTGCGTTCACATCTACAGCCACAATATCCACACGTGGTGTTAAAACATCTTTTACTTCTAATTCATTAAATTCAATGGCGGCTGAAATTAAAGAAGATTCATGCTCTTGAAGATCACCTTCTTTTTCAGCTTCATCGACCATCGTAATTAAATCATCCGTAATATCACCGTCTTCTTCTTCAATTGGAATCATCTTATTCGTTAACCATTTCCAACCCGATAATAACCAAGTAAATGGTGCAAAAAGGAATATCATTCCTTGGACAAAGCCAACCATAGCACAACTAGAGCGCTCCGGTATCATCTTAGCAATAGATTTTGGTGTAATTTCACCAAATAATAAAACCACTATGGTGATCACAAGCGTCGAAATAGTTGGTCCTTTATCTTGAAAGTAACGAGTAAATAATAAAGTCCCAATGGTTGCTGAAGCAATATTCACAATATTATTTCCAATTAAAACCGTCATTAAAAAGCGATCAAAATCATCGATTATTTTTAAAACTTTCTTGGCATTTTCATTGCCATCGTTCACCATTGAACGCAAGCGGATTTTATTGGCGGAGCTAAAACTTGTTTCAATGGCTGAAAAAATACCGGAAAAAAGGATTAAGACTATTAAACTAAATAGATAAACAGAATTGGGAGTCATCGTATATTCTCCCATCTTGTTAGAATTGATATAGGTATTTCAAGGTCCTCCAAAATAGACACATCCTTTCATTGATGGTATTGATTATACCATAGTTTCAAAAAATAAAAAAAACCACTATTTCTAGCGGCTATTTGTCTTAACGGAAGAAAGTGGGAATACTTTCATCTTCATCTGCATCAATACCGAAATCACTTGTTGCTGATTCAATACCAATTTGAGGCGCATATTCTTCTTTCTTTTCTACTTCATGACCCGGTAAGTCAAATCCAGTTGCGATAACTGAAACGATAATCGCATCTCCTAACTTATCATTAATAGCAACCCCAAAGATTGTATCAATTTCTGTACCGGCCGCATCTTCAATCGTTTCAACCGCTTGACTAGCTTCTTGTAAAGTAACACTAGGGCCACCTGTCACATTGATAATAGCGTTCTTAGCACCTTGAATTTGAGCTTCTAACAATGGTGATTGAATAGCACGTAAAGCCGCTTCTTCAGCCTTATTGTCACCTTCTGCCATACCAATACCAAATAAAGCAGTACCTTGACCTTCCATAACAGACTTAATATCCGCAAAGTCTAGGTTTACCATAGCTTGTACCGCAATTAAATCCGTAATGGTTTGAACACCTTGACGTAAGATATTATCTGCTTCTCTAAAGGCTTGATCAAATGGTACAGAACCTAAGACATCTAAGACTTTATTATTCGATATAATAATCAAAGAATCCACGTATTCACGTAAGTTTGAAATACCTTGATTGGCTTGATTGGAACGCTTCTTACCTTCAAATCTAAATGGTGTTGTCACAACACCAATGGTTAAGCAACCCAATTCTTTAGCAACTTTAGCAAACAACGGCGAAGCACCCGTGCCGGTTCCTCCACCCATACCGGCGGTGATGAAGACCATATCAGCACCTTCCATCTCACGACGGATTTCTTCTTCGCTTTCATCAGCAGCACGGCGCCCATTGTCCGGATTACCACCGGCTCCTAATCCTTCTTTGCCCAATTGAATTTTATTCGCAACCGGAGACATTTCCATTGCTTGTAAGTCTGTGTTAGCAATGTAGAACTCAACGCCTTTAACACCGTCTTGAACCATGCGATTTACCGCATTGCCACCAGCACCACCAACACCAAAGACTTTAATCTTCGCAACCTGATTGTAAGTTAATTCTGCCATAACGACCCCTCTTTACACTTATTTACTCATAAACATACTCTTTAGACGATTTGTCAGAGTATCTTCCTTTCTCTTCTCTTCACTATTTTTTCGGAAAGAAATCTGGCGGATGAATTCATCCACATCCACACTATCTTGCATTTCTCCATAAATAGGAAGTTTATCTTGATAAGCGTAGAACAAACCCAAACAAGTCGTTAACGCCGCATCTCTTCCCCCTAAAGATTCAGGAATATAATTACGAGTTTCCACTTGGAGGCTCTTATTTAAGAGTTTCACAAAACCCTCTTGTTCTCCACCCTCACCATTAACTATAACAGTACTTTCACCTGTTTTCAATATTGGTGAGCAAGTATTTACAACAGTTTCTATCCACTGGTTCACTCGATTTAAAATAGATTTCATGAAATCTTCTTCACTTAGAAGAACCAACTCTTCATTTTTTAACTTCCACATATGAATTGGATTTTTCGAAAAGACTTCCTTATCAATTTGTGTACCATATTTCAGCAATTCGACTGCCATTTCTTTGCTTAGACCATATTCATCCATAATCGGTTGAACCATATCCACTAAGCCACCTTGGAATAAGACAGAGTTTTGTAACTTGCCTCTATAAATTTGATTTAAAGTTGTCGAATCATATTCTAAATCAATAGAAATAATTTGACGATTTAAGGAAGCCTCAATCAACGCGGCCTCTTTAGCAATCGCAAAGCCTGATACAAATAAATCCATTAAATTTAAACCGGCTTTTTGAATAACTGTTGCAATATCATAAGCCAACTTCTTATCCACAAAATACAAATCCACATCCACGGTTAATTGTGAACAACGATCACCAATAGGTACTTTTCTAGTGCTAATACCATTCACTGTAAAACGCGAGGCTGTGCATTGAACCCGAACGTATTTATCACCATATTTTAGTGTTTCCGCCTTTTGGATTGCGTTTTGAATATCTTTAACCGTTATCACTCCATCAAAGCCCTCAATATCCACCTTTTGTTTGGAATTCAAATGTTTGAAATGATACGAAGGAACTGCCGCAATAACACCCCTGATATTCATCTTTAATTTTTCTTTTACTTGTTGTAGTGCTTTATGAATTCCTGCCACTAAAGCATCTTGGTTTTCAACGCCTTTATAGTTTATTCCTTGGCAAGGAATACGAACCACTTGCAGAATATGAAACCGAGTATTAAAAAATTCTCCAACCACTAAACGGATTTCATGACTCGCTAACTCTAGGCTTGCGTATATTTGTTTCTGATTCACTGAAAGACTCCTTTCACCGTTTCTATATTACCATAGCCTTTCTATTTTAGACTACTTTTCCAACGCAATTGCAATTCTTTCGTTTTCCAATAAATGATGAATTTGTTTCAAAGTGATGATAAGAGCTGGAAACAAGAACAAATCCGCTCCTAACCACGCTACTTGGTCCGCCCAAGTAATGGCATGATAACCAAAATCTTTTACAAAAGCCACACTCACAACCACACGACCAATCATTTCAATTATCCCACAGAAGATAGCACGATTCGCATAACCTAAGCCTTGAATACTCATTCGGATAACATTTAAGAAACCAAGTAACCACCAACCGTAGCCCATTCTTCTTAAATACAAAGCCGAAGCTTCTAAAACTGCATAACGATTAGCATTTACAAATAATAAACTTAACTTCCTACCAAAGAAAATCATAATAATACCCGATAGAATGGAATAAGATAGCGCAAGCTGTACGCCTTTGCGAATTCCTTCATGAATACGATGTTCTTCCTTGGCTCCATAGTTTTGCGAAACATATGTGGATACAGCCGTACCAAAAGCATCAAAAGGACTCAGCATAAATTGTTTAATCTTTAAACCGGCTGTAAAACCGGACACATATAAAGTTCCTAAGCCATTGTTTGCCGCCTGAAGAACCATTGAGCCTATCGCCGTAATAGAATATTGAAGTCCCATTGGTACGCCCATACCCAACACTTTCTTTGACATCGACCGGTGAAACCTTCTTTCTTGTTCACTCATATGTAAAATAGTGAGTTTTTTACGAATCAATAGAAAACATAAGATACCTGAGATGGCTTGTGAAACGACCGTCGCAAAAGCGGCCCCAAAGACCCCCATTTTTAATATCACAATACAAAAAATATCTAAGAAAATATTCAAGATGGCTGATAAGGTTAAAAAGTAAAATGGTGTTTTAGAATCCCCTACAGCTCTTAAAAGGCTTGATAAAAAGTTGTATAGAAGTGTAAATGGAATACCAATGAAAATCATATTGATGTATTGATAGGTATCTTGATAGATTTCACTTGGGACTTGTAAAGTATGCAAGATAGGATGGCATAATAAGATAGTTAAACCAGTTACGACCACTGAAAAAATAGTCGTCCAAAAAATACCTTGATATTCATATTGACGCATTCTTGAAAGTCGGTTTGCCCCAAACTCTTGAGCAATGGGAATCGCAAAGCCAACCATACTACCTATACAAAAACCAAGCACAAGAAATTGAACTGAGCTCGTCGCTCCAACCGCAGCCAGAGCATTCGGTCCTAAAATTTGACCAACAATAGCCGCATCCGCCATGTTGTACGTTTGTTGAAATAAATTTCCCAACAATAAAGGAATACTAAACTCCAATATCAATCGAAAAGGATTTCCCTTCGTCATACTTTTTGTCATAGATTTACCGCTTTTTCTAACTTCTATTCTAACTTCTATTTAGTATAAGCCAAAGTACCGTTGCTTTTCCAAGCATGAAACAGAGAATGCTTGCAAAGATTTCTTTTTTTTGATAATATTGTCAGGCATTCAAAAACAGGTAAGGAGGTTATGGTATGTCTAGAGTTTGCACTATATCCGGTAAGAAAGCTTTATATGGAAACAAACGTTCTCACTCATTACGTGCTACACGCCGTAAGTGGAATGTTAACTTACAAAAAGTTCATATGATTGTGGATGGCAAGCCACAAACACTACGCATTTCTGCTCGTGCCCTTAAGACCTTAAAGGCAGAACAAAGATTTAGTGAAGCTGAATAAACCTCTTTCGAGGTTTTTTATTTTGCCTAAAAAAGGACTTTTAGACACCCTCTTCATCTTCACATTGCATACACAACACCAAACCTTTTTCGACAATAAGTTTAATCTCATCTTGAAGAAATTGGTTGGATGTCGCAAATAAATCCTCTTTTGTTAAGCACAATTTTCTTAATGGATATAATAATCCTTCTGCACTTAGCTCACAACTATCATTGGTTAAAAAAGAAAGGTATTTATATTCTTTTTGAATACAATACTTACCGACTGGTAATACTTTTAACACTTGATGTTTACTCCGTATTTCAACTCCGGGATAACGATATAAAAGACCAATATTGACTAACTCATGATCCATTCTACCGCCCAGTGCTCCCCAAAGAACAATCGATGTGTATCCTTTTTCATGTAAGAGTTTTAGGGCTGCTGAACTATCGGTATCCTCTTTTAGAACTGGCAATACAATGGTTTCTTTGGCATACTTTCGTATCGTATCTAGCTCTTCCGTTGAATCAAAATCACCAATCGCTAATTCCATTGAAATGTGATGACTCGCTAGAAAAGAAGCCCCATAATCCACACCAATCCAATCTACCTCTTTATATTCCGGCAGTTCTTGAACTCTTCCTAAGACAACTATGGCTTTTCTCATCGTAGACTTTGAACTCTTTCTTCAATATTCCCTTTAAAGACATAAGAACCAGCCACCAACACCGTTGCCCCTTTTTCTTTACAAAGACGAGCTGTTTCTGGATTGATTCCTCCATCTACTTCAATTTCAAATTTACCATTATGCTTCGATAATTGGTCAATTTTATCTAAAGCACTCGGCATAAAGGATTGACCACCAAAGCCCGGCTCTACCGACATCACCAACACAATATCCACTTTATCTAAGTAAGCCTCAATAGCGGAAACGGGGGTCTTTGGTTTAATGGATATACCAACCTTAACCCCTTGTTTATGTAAGGTATCAATAAACGGTTCTATTTCTTCTTTCTTTAGTGCTTCTACATGAAAAGTAATCGCATCCGCACCAGCTTCAATAAAAGCTTTGGCATAAAAGATAGGATCACTCACCATTAAATGCACATCAAAAAATTTATTACTGCTAGAACGCAAGCCTTTCACCACATGGGGTCCATAACTTAGGTTTGGCACAAAATGACCATCCATGATATCCATGTGAATCCATTCGGCACTGGATTGATTTAATTCATCCATTTGTTGGGAAAAATCATTCATTTGAATAGCTAAAATAGATGGCGCAATAATCATCGTTTCATCCTCCTTGTTTCCTCTATCATGAGAGTTAATACTTGTAAATACGATTGATAACGTGTTTTAGAAATACAACCTTGGGCAACCGCTTCTTTGATGGCACAATCGGGTTCATTTTCATGTAAGCAATCATTAAAGCGACATTGATGAACATAAGGCTCAAAGTCCGGAATATAACCAGCAATATTTTTTATTTCTAAATGGGCAAAGCTTAAAGAACTAAAACCCGGTGTATCAGCGACTAGACCACCCGCCACTTCATGTAACTCCGTATGCCTTGTGGTGTGTTTTCCTCGACCTAAAGCTTTGGAAATTTCTTGTGTTTCAAGTTGAAAATTAGGATCCAATGTGTTTAATAAAGTCGATTTGCCAGCTCCACTTTGACCCGTTAAAACGGTTATTTTTCCTGCTAAAGTATGTTGAATGGCCGGATTAATAAATCCCTTTTCACAGCGGATTACCAACATTCTTCCTGTTTCATATTCCTTAATTTCTTTTTCAACATAATTTGGATATTCCAAATCTGTTTTTGTGATTACAAGAATCGGTTCAATGCCCGCCGCTTTAATAAGTATGGATAAACGGTCAATTAAGGCTGTAGAAAAATTAGGATCCACCACCGACATTACAATAAAAGCTTGATCCACATTCGCAATAGCTGGGCGAATTAAAGAATTACGCCTAGCCAAAATAGATACAATCACATAACAATCAGCTTGTTGAATAACCTCAACCATATCGCCAACCACAGGTGAAAACTGAAGACGTACCTTCCCTGCTACACGAGCTGAGACTTTTTCTTTTGTGTCTTCTAAAAATACACCATAATTTTTTGAAACAATTTTAATAATTTTCGCTTTCATTTCTCACCTAATAAAAGAATAAGGTCACATAATTATTTTTCTTTTGAACAAACTTCGTTCCTACTTTTGGATTCGTATCGACCACAATACCGACTTGAATTTTATCCAATTCCTCTTGTGTCATTTGACTTGTATCGCGATTAGAGCGACGAACATTAAAGCCCATTGCCTCCAATTCTTTCGCCGCTTCATCCACCGTTTTACCAATAATATCCCTCGGAATAACCTTGGTTAAATACGCTATATAATCCAAGCTAATTTCTGTTTCTTTTGTTGGATCGAAGAGACTATCGGCACTTAAGCCCGATTGAGCAATGATTGTTCCTGGTGTTCCTTTCCTTTTTTTGGCATTCATCCGAATTTTTAGTTTTGGATAAACCGATAGCTTCTTTTGCACGTCCTCCACATCTTGACCAAGGTAGTTTTCAATCAGCACCCCTTTACCACTAGATACAACCAAAGTTACTTTTGTTCCTTTACGGACTTCATGACCGCTTTCAATATCAGCCCCACTAACTTGGTCAGCTTCATAATCACCGGATAGGGCTCGTTTTATCTTTGTTTCATCAACACTTAATCCAGCTTCTTTTAATCTTTGTCTGGCTTGATTAAGTTCTAAGCCAACAATATTTGGCATCGTTGTTTTCACAAAGTAACGATGATAGATAAAGCCCGTTAAAACAAGTAGACTAAGTACAACTAGACCAATACAAACAGCTTTTGTAAAAAAGGAATTCTTTTTCTTTTCTTTTTCTTTTTTTGGAAATGATTCTGGTACATAAGGTTCCACATCTGAATCCTTTGTGTATAAACAAGTTCCTAAATCAGCCAATAGTTCCTCACAATTCGCATAACGATCCTTACGATCTTTCGCCATGGCTTTTAAGCAGATATTATCAATTGCCAATGGAATTTTATTGTTACGACTACGAAGCGATGGCACCGGTTCACGTAAGTGCTTCATCGCAATTTGAATGGCTTGTTCCGCCTTATAAGGAACATCCCCTGTTAACATCTCATAGAAAACAACCCCTAAAGCATAGATATCGGATTGGGGTGTAGCCGGATCTCCCTTCGCTAATTCGGGGGCTAAATAATGAACAGAACCCATCACATTATTAGCTCTCGTTAATTGTAAATTCCCTTTCGCAATCGCAATCCCAAAGTCTAATACTTTAATTGTTCCATCACTTTTTACAATGACATTTTGTGGTTTAATATCACGATGAATAATTCCTTTCGCATGCGCACAAGCCAATGCGAAGGCCAATTGCTTTAAAATATCGACAGCTTCTTCCAGAAACAAAGGCGCTCTTTGGCGAATAATTTCTTTTAAGTTTTGTCCTTTTAAGTATTCCATCACAATGTAATGATGACCTCGATATTCCCCTACATCATAGATTTCAACAATATTACTATGAGCCAAAGAGGCGGCCGCTTGAGCCTCTCTTTCAAAACGAACAATGCTTAAAGCATCCTTGCTTAAATCACTGTGTAAAATTTTAATCGCAACCTGACGGTTCAAAATCATATCAACAGCTAAAAAGACATCTGCCATTCCCCCTTTACCGATGTGTTGAATGACTTCATAACGATTCGCAATGACATTCTTTTGGTTCATAAATCATCACCTCGTAAATCCACAATAATCGCTGTCACATTATCAAAGCCACCCACTTGGTTCGCCGCATCAATTAAACGTCGTGCTTTCTTAGCTACAGGAATAGTGTTTGAAAATAAGATCGATTGGATGATTTTTTGGTCCACATAGGAATGCAAACCGTCGGAACAAAGAAGAACCCCTTGAACACCCGAGAAACCGTGAAACTCATCAAAGCGAACGTCCCGCCAAACACCTAAAGCATTCGTCAACATGTTCTTCTGCTGAGAATGTTTCGCTTCTTCAACCGTCATTTCGCCTTTACGCACTAAATCATTCACATAAGAATGATCTTGTGTAATTTGTTTAAAACGACCATCCGCAAACCAGGCATATGCTCTCGAATCACCAATATTTACAAACCAACATCCCAACTCACAAACCAAAAGAGCACAAAGCGTTGTTCCCATACCTTGATAATTGAGATTACTTTGTGCATAGTGAAAAATTTGGGCATTCGCATGACCGATGGTTGTACGAAACCATTCATGAATTTGATTAGCGTCATTGAATTTTGAAGACGACGAAAAAGCTTCACACATCATAGATACCGCAATGCGTGAGGCAATATCTCCTCCTCTATTTCCACCAATACCATCAGCCACAACCGCTAGAACGTCTTTACTCTCATTGGTCGCAATCGCATAGGAATCTTGGTTGCTTTTACGGACGAACCCTTTATCTGTTATTCCATAGTACTTCATACCCGTATTTTACCCTTTTCATGTTTCGCTCTTAATTGACCACAAGCCGCGTCAATGTCATCCCCATGTTTCTGACGAAGGGTTGCTTTGACACCATGCTTCATAATGACATCATAAAAATGCAAGGCTGTTTTATCATCGGTAGATTCATAACCTTTTTCATCTACTTTATTATAAGGAATTAAGTTCACATAAGCATTCATTCCTCGCACTAAGTTCGCTAATTCAATCGCATGTTTATCCAAATCATTCACTCCATGTAATAAAATATATTCAAAAGTGATGCGACGATTATTACTTTCACTATATTCCCTTAAAGAATCCATAAGTTCAGCCAATGGATAACGATGATTGATGGGCATTAATCGATCACGTAAAGCTTGATTTGGTGCATGCAAAGAAATAGCTAAATTGTATTGATAATGCCCTTTTGAAAATTTACGAATTTTCGGCACAATACCGCAAGTCGAAATCGTAATGTGACGAGCACCAATACCTAAACCAATATCCTGATTCGCTGTTTCGCAAAAACCTAAGACATTATCGTAGTTATCAAACGGTTCCCCCGTTCCCATCACAACAACATTACTAATCCGAAGATTTTCTTTATCCAATTCTTTTTGAACGTACATTAACTGCCCCAGAATTTCTCCTTGGCTTAAATCCCTTTGTTTCTTAAGAAGACCCGATGCACAAAAAGTACAGCCCATATTACAACCCAATTGTGAAGTCACACAAAGACTTTCACCAAAATTAAAGTGCATTAAAACCGTTTCGACACAACTACCATCTTCTAAAGCAAATAAATACTTTCGCGTTCCATCTTTTGCGACCTGACACATCAATTTTTTGATTGGCATAAGGATAAAACGAGTCTTAAGTTCCGCAATAAATGAAGCTGGTAAATCACTCATTTCTTCAAAATCCAATACTCTTTTACGATACAACCAGGTGAATAATTGTTTGGCCCGATATTTCTTTTGTCCCAGTTCTAAAACCAATTCCTCTAATTGACTAAGTGTTAAATCATATATTGTTTGCATAACTTTGATTTTACCATATCTTTCTTCTTTCTTCTTAGCTTTGCATAATAAAAACCATCGCTTCCTTCTTTCGGAAAAAGTGTTTTTTCACTCACTAATTGAACTTCTTCATGTTTATCTAAAAAATTTTGGATTTGTTTATGATTTTCCTTTTGATTTAAAGTACAAGTGCTATACACCAAAATACCATCTTCTTTAAGATATTGTACATTGATTTCTAATATTTTGGCTTGTAATTGTTGTATTTCATCCAGAGAATTTGGACTAATGTGATAGCGTATTTCCGGTTTATGACTTAAGTCTCCTAGTCCTGAACATGGCACATCCAGTAAAATACGATCGAAATGGTTCAGCCAATCGCTTCTTAAACAACCGGCATCTTGTTTTAGGGTATGAATAATCTTAGTACCTGTTTGTTGGGATAATTGATTAATAAGCTCTAGGCGATGTGGGTAAATATCACAACTAATAATCTCGCCTTCATTATCCATATAAGTAGCGATTTGTTGAGACTTAGTACCCGGGGAAGCACAAGCATCTAATACCGATAGTCCACTTCGCAAATCTAATTCCGGTACAACCAATTGGGAATGACGGTCTTGGATTAACACTTGGTGGGATTGAAAAGCTTTGGTACTAAGGATATTACCTTCATAAGAAACACATTCATTCTCATAGAAAGTAAAGTCTTTAAAATCCTCTTTCTTGGCTAAAAAAGGATTGATACGACCATAGACTTTCGATGGTTTTTGATTTTCTTCAAGGATTTCTAAGGTTTTTTCTAAACCATATTGGGCTAACCATAAGCGAATTAACCATTCCGGATGGGAATAACGAAGCGCCAAGTCTTTGGGCTCATTACCTCTTGGTTCAATCCAATCAGCTTGAAAAACTTTACGCAACACGGCATTCACAAAAGATTTTTCTTGTGACTTAACAAGCTCTACACTGGTATTAACAATCGCATAGTCCGGCACTTTCATGAAATGGTGCTGATAAATTGCCATCACGAATAAAACATCGATTTTCTTCTTTACTTTTTTCACAAAAGCTTTGTATTGTTCTTGTAATAAAAAGTAATGGCGTAAGGTACCATACACCACTTCTGTCACAAAGCCTATACTACCATCCACTTTTAGCTTTTTTAAACTCAAAGAGGCATAAGCATGGTCATAGAGCACTTTTTCTAAGATTTGAACAATCACTTCTCTTTCTTTCATATCTACTCCAAATACAAAGGATTAACATCAATCTTCATCCCTTGTAGCTTTAAATCTGTTTGTTCTAAAAACGATTTTAACTTTTCTAATAAATCATCTAAATATTTTTCTTTAACAACAATGCGATAGCGGTATAAATCCTGTTTCTTTAATAAAGCGGCAATCCCCAAGCTGAAACAAATTTGACTGATTTCATAATTGAATTTTTCTACTAGTCTACGTACTTTTTCTTCTTTTTTTCCTTCAAAAACAAAGCTGATGAAAGAGGTATAAGGTGGATATTTCGCTAGATGGCGATATTTCATTTCTTGTCTAAAGAAGCTTTCATAGTCTTGTTGAATAGCAGATTGGATTGCGAAATGGTTTGGGTTATACACTTGGAAAATGACTTTTCCTTTTTTCGCTCCACGACCACTTCTTCCCGCCGCTTGCATCAACAAATTAAAAGTATATTCACTACTTCGATAATCACTTCTTTGTAGACCGTCGTCCGCATTTATAACACCCACTAACGTTACATTTGGAAAATCCAAGCCCTTCGCAATCATTTGGGTACCAACTAGAATATCGGCTTTTTGTTCACCAAAGGTCTCTAAGATTTCTTTATGGGCATTTTTTCTTTGTGTACTATCAAAATCCATACGCAATAATTTCGCTTCTGGAAATTCTTCCTGTATGCGCTCGCATAAACGTTGTGTACCAAAGCCATAACCACTAAACCCATCTTCACTGTAACAGTGAGGACATCTTCTTGGTATCATCATTTCAAATCCACAACTATGGCATTTCATTTTTCGACTATCTGAATGATACGATAAAGCTAAATCACAATGTGGACAGGTCAATACTTCTTGGCAAGATTTGCATCTCAACAAACGATTATATCCGCGTTTATTTAATAAAAGAATGGCTTGTTCTTTTTTCTTGAAAACTTCTTTTAAAGATTGTTTCAAATCATCGGATAAGATATAGTCTTTTCCCTTACGGATTTCTTGGCTCATATCCACTAGATTTACTTGAGCCATTTCTTGCCCAAACCGATTTTTTAAAGGGACTAGTTGATAAACAGCTTTTAGTGCTTTCGCATAGCTTTCTAAAGCAGGCGTAGCAGAGCCTAAAACCACCGGGCAGTGATGGATTTTAGCTCTTTCAATTGCCACATCACGACAATGATAGCTTGGTTGGACATCTTGTTTATAGGAAGGATCGTGTTCCTCATCTAAAACAATTAAACCTAAGTTTTGAAATGGTAAAAAAATAGCTGAACGAGTTCCTACAATGACTTTTAAAGCACCTTGTTTTACAAGTTGGTATTGTTCATAGCGCTCTTGTTCATTTAAACCAGAATGGTATACACCCAATTGTTGTCCGAAAAAACGAGAAACACGTTGAATCATTTGCGGTGTCAAACCAATTTCCGGCACTAATATTAAAACTTGTTTATCATCTTGGATAACATCTTTCGCTAAATGAAGGTAAACTTCGGTTTTACCCGAGCCGGTTTGACCATATAAAAGATGGACACCCTCTTTTTTTTGTATTAAACGATAGGCTCTTTCTTGTTCATCATTCAAAGGATATAAGGCTTCTACTTCTTTATCAGCTTGTAAAAAGGATAAGCGTTCACGACTTTTTTTCACAAGAACAGCTTTATCCATTAATGTTTTGACAATAGATGGATATTGTTTCCGAAGGTTTGTATACAAAATAGAGGGATGTTCTCTAACGTATTCAACACATTGACTTTGTTTTGGAGTTAAGGAAAGAGATGTATCTCCTATTTCAACAATTTGTTCTAAAACAACCGATTTCCATTTTCCTTTCACTCTTTTTTTATTAGTCATCATCACTTGAAAACAAGCAATGGTGGTGGATAAAGTTCTCTCTTTTAGCCATAAAGCTAACTCATAAAGTTCTTCGTTTAAAACTGGCTCTTCATCTAAAATCTGTTCAATTTCTTTGACTTGATAACCAAGTTCTTGGCTTAATTCCTCGATAGTCCCATCATATTCTTCACTATGATCCACAAAAGCCATCCGTCTTGGGAAATTGCCAAAAGGCACATAACAACGTATTCCCCTTTCAATTGGTACTTCTGAACCATATGTAAATAAAAAATCTAAAGAATGTACCGCATTTTCAATCCAACATTCAACTTTATACATAATCCTATTATAACAAATAAGCGCCCTCACCTCATCGGTAATCCTAAAGTCATTGACGAGTTATAAATATGAATTGAATCTCTGCAATTGGATTTCTTCTTTTCATTTGTGTACAAAAAAGCGTTTTGGTGCTTAAAACTCCCCCATCAAAAAAGAAAAATCCTACTAGGTTAGTAGGATTCAGTTAAAACATCATCTAAAGGAATATCTTGGCTTTCACAAGCAATGAAGTCCACTTCTTGTGCTTGAAAAGCTAGACCTATTTTTAATTTAGCTTCTTTTAAGACACAATCATAATAGCCTTTACCATAACCACAACGATTTCCATGACAATCAAAAGCACTCAATGGCACCAACACCACATCCATATCAGCGATAGAAACTTCTTTGCCGGGAATTGGTTCTAAAACACCGAAATCACTTTTTTCAAGTTGCTTTGAACAATAAGGATAAAAATGAAGTGTTCCATTTTCCACTCTAGGTACGTATAAATCCAAGTCCTTTTGTTTTAAAAGAAAACTCGTATCCACCTCATTTCCCATTGAAATATAGAGTGCTACTTTTTTCTTTCCTTGCAACAAAGTCAACGCTTTTTCTTGAATAATTTGGCTATATAATTGCCTATCTTTAGCACTAAGAAGATTTCTTCTAGCTTGTCCTAATTGTCTAGCTGTTTTCTTATCCAATGGAACCACTCATATCTAGTTTCAATAACTGATTTAATTCCACCGCATATTCCATTGGCAGCTCTCTTGTGAATGGTTCTAAAAAGCCCATTACAATCATTTCTGTGGCTTGTTCTTCATTTAAACCACGTGACATCAAATAAAACAATTGATCTTCTGAAATCTTAGAAACTTTAGCTTCATGTTCAATGGTTGAAGTGTTATTTAAATTAATATCCACTGGAATAGTATCTGACTTAGAACGATTATCTACTAGTAAAGTATCGCATTCAATATGCGATTTCGCATGATTTGCCTTTGGCAAAATTTTAATTTCATCGCGGAAATTCGTTACTCCACCATTTCTGGAAACCGACTTAGAGATAATGGAAGACTTCGTGTATGGTGCCGCATGAATCATTTTCGCTCCTGAATCTTGAACTTGATTCTTAGAACCCACCGCAATTGAGATACAAAGACCGCTTGCTCTAGCTCCTGCTAGAATACAAGAGGGATACTTCATGGTAATACGAGAACCAATATTACCATCAATCCATTCCATCGCTCCATCTTCTTCCACCTTAGCTCGTTTTGTGACTAAGTTAAGAATATTACCGGACCAGTTTTGCACCGATGAATAGCGACATTTAGCTCCTTTACCAACAAACACTTCTACTACCGCCGCATGTAAAGAATCCTTGGAATACTGTGGGGCTGTACAGCCTTCCACATAAGAAATTTCAGCCCCATCATCAACGATAATAATAGAACGCTCAAATTGACCCATCGATTCCGAATTGATACGGAAATACGATTGTAAAGGCTTTTCAAGCTTCACTCCTGGAGGCACGTAGATAAAACTTCCTCCTGACCAAACCGCTGAATTCAAAGCTGCTAACTTATTATCCCCGGCCGAGACAATCGTAGCAAAATATTTTTTAAAAAGAGCAGGATATTCTTTTAAAGCGGAATCAATATCTAAGAAAATAACGCCCTTTTCTTCCACCTCTTTTAACATGGAGTGGTATACCGCTTCCGATTCATATTGCGTTGTGACACCT
Organism: Bulleidia sp. zg-1013; assembly: GCF_019798045.1. NCBI lineage: Bacteria > Bacillati > Bacillota > Erysipelotrichia > Erysipelotrichales > Erysipelotrichaceae > Bulleidia > Bulleidia sp. zg-1013. The sequence continues at coordinate 243,170 of NZ_JAGXEX010000002.1, read as the reverse complement.
GCTAAGAAATCTCTTTCAGCCTGTGGTATACCCAATTTTTCAAAGGTGTTCTTTACCTCTTCCGGTACATCATCCCAAGATTTTTTAATTTCCTCTGAAACCTTTCTAAAATAAGTAAAATCCTGAAAATCAATGTCCTGTAAATCCGGTCCCCATTTTGGTAATTTTAATTCTTCAAAAACATGAAAGGCTTGCACTCTTTTCTCACACATCCATTCCGGTTCATTCTTCGCTTTTGAAATTTGCCGAACCACGTCCTCGTTGATGCCTTTTCCTGTGTCAAGGATGCTTGTAACTTCATCATGAAAACCATATTTATAGTTATCTTGGGATGATAAGACTTCTTCATTATTTTCTACCATTCTCATCCTCCTTTTCTAATAATTTTTGAATCGCTGTCCAACCAATGGTGGCACACTTAATTCGGTTGGCTTGGCGATACACATTTTTTAACGCTATCGCTTCTTCAAGTGTATCTGGATTATATTCTTCTTCATGTACCATATGTAAAAAATTCGTAATCAAAGCTTGGGCTTCTTCTTTTGTTTTGCCAATCAATAAATCCGACATCATCGAAGTAGAAGCGGTCGAAATAGCACAAGCCGCTCCTTCAAAATTAATATCTAAAATCTTACCATCGGCAATCCTAGCTTCGACTGTTATATCATCAATACAACTATCACTGGCCATATGAACCGATTGATAAGTTTCCGCGCGCACTAATTTATGATGATGCGGGTATTGGTAATGATCTAAAATCAATTCTCTTAACACATTCGGCTGATCCCGATATTCTGAATTTCCCATACTTCCTCCTTAAAAAAAGATATCAATTGCCTTTTCCAGACTAATTTCATGAATTATTTTGACAAATTGGTCAATATCTTCTCTATTGTTATAAATCGCTAATGAAGCTCGTACCGATTGGTCTGTACCAATAATATGGTGCAATAGCTTGGCACAATGATTACCGGAGCGAACCGCAATATGATGGTGGGCTAAATAACCAGCCACATCCTGAGAAAAAATTCCCTTTACATTAAACGTAATTGGTCCAAACGCATTTTCTCGGTTATAAATCTCAAGAAAGTCAAAATCCTTCACTTGTTCATAAAAGTAAGCTCTTATGTCTTTTTCATACGCTTCAATTTCATCCAAGCCTATGTTTAATAAGAAATCACACGCCGCTCCTAAGCCGATTACCCCTTCAATATTTGGTGTACCGGCTTCAAACTTATGTGGAGCTTCTTTTAATTCCACTCGCCCCTCACGATAAAAACGAGCATTCATTCCCCCACCAAGACCAATTGGTTCTAATGCATCTAAAAGCGGCTTCTTACCATATAAAATGCCAACTCCATTTGGTCCATACATTTTATGACTCGAAAAACAAAGATAATCCACATTTAAATCCTGTACATCCACTTTATGATGAGCGATAGTTTGGGCTGCATCGACAACCATAATGGCGCCGGCCTCATGAGCTAATTGGCTCAATTCTCGGATGGGCTGAATCGTCCCTAATACATTCGTTACTTCCGCAATGGAAATCACCTTGGTGTTTTCTTTTAACGATACTTTATCTAATAATACTCTTCCCACTTCATCAACAGGTAAATATTCCACTTCAATTCCTAATTCTTCTTGTAAACGAAACCAAGGAAGCACATTAGAGGCGTGCTCTCCTTCGGTAATATAGACAACATCTTTTGTTTTTAATTGTTTACGAAGTCCATAAACAATTTGATTTAAAGAAGATGTTACATTGGCTGTAAAGACAATTTCTTGACTCGATTGAGCATGAATTAAGTCAGCCATCTTTTGACGCACTGCCTCAAAAGCATAATCTGCCTTGACGGCTGTTTCATAGTCACCTCTTTCTACATTAGATGTAAAGTCATTGTAATAAGAAAGAATCGCTTGAATAACTGAATTTGGTTTATAAGTCGTCGCTCCATTATCCAAATAAATTAATTCCGGATGATTTTGAAGCATGGGAAATTGTGAGCGTATTTCGGAAGGATTGATCATAAATTTCTTAGCTCACTTTCTAATTCCTCGCTTAATTTCTTGTCTAAGCCATCGTCTTGTAAAAAGTTGGTAATTGGTTGTAAATAACCATGGGCAATTAAAGCCGTAGCCTGTTTCACACTTAAACCACGTGTTTGCATATAGAACAAAGTTTCAGCATCCAAACGACCGATGGTCATTGCGTGTGAAGCTTGTACATCGTCTTCATCAATAATCAATTCAGGAATAATGGTACTCTTTTGTTCCTCTTCGAAACACATGACTCGAGATTGTTGGTGAGATTGGGATTTAGAAGCTCCATTCACAATTTTACCAATCGCATCAATATACAAATCGCCACCCTTTAAAATAACCGCAAAATTTTGAATTTCTCCTAAAGTATGGGGAGCGAAATTAACCACATCTTGAACTAAATGATACTGGTTGGACACCAGAGATGAACTAGCTAGCAATCCATGCGCTTCCGGTTCACGCAATGCCATCCATACCTTTCTCTTCACTTCTTGCTTGGATAACTCCGCATATAAGACACGAGCATCGGCTTTCGCTAGTACTTCATGATGTTCTTGTGTTTCTAAAGCAGACTTAGAAGCATTCCACAACAAATAACGAGCTGAGCTATTTTCCGCATTAAATGTCCTAAAATGAAACTTACCGACGTTTTCAATACGAATTAAGACTTGTGCCATATCGCAACGATTTTCCAAAGAAAGTTCAATATCACGGTCCGTATCCACCACAATTTCCGTTAAGCCTTCTTCTAAACGGATTTCCGCATTGGAACGAATGAGAATCATTTTTCTTCTCCCTTAGACACCATATCTTTTACAGCACAACTACCAAGGGTGGATCTTGGTTTTACTTTTGGTTTTACATTTTCCGGTGGGATAATACCATATTCTTCATACACCCAATCATAGCCCTCTTGATCAATACGACGCGCTAAATCACCATCACCATGAAGGGCAATCTTGCCATCTACTAACACATGCGTAAATTGTGGCTCAATCATTGTAAAGAAACGGTCATAATGAGAAACGATAATCAAAGACATTTTTGTTTCTTGACGCAATTGATTGATTGCCTTAGCCACCACATGCATTGCGTCTACATCCAAGCCAGAATCAATTTCATCCAGCATCGATAAACTTGGTCGTAACATTTCCATTTGTACGATTTCATTACGCTTCTTTTCCCCACCTGAGAAGCCTTCGTTCAAGAAACGATGAGCCAAATCTTCTTTCATTTGTAAGTCTTGAATCGTTTTTTCCATGGTCTTAATAAAGGTAAATAAAGACACCGGTTTATCCCGACGAGCATTCATCGCCGCTCGTAAGAAATCTGAATTCGTTACTCCAGGTACCTCTTGCGGGTATTGCATCGCTAAAAATAAGCCGGCAATCGAACGTTTATTAACCGGCATTGCTAATACGTCTTTATCATCATAGAAAATCGATCCTTCTGTAACCGTATAGGTAGGATTACCCATAATCGCAGCCAATAAAGTTGACTTTCCATTTCCATTAGGACCCATGAGAGCATGTACTTCATTCTCGCCAATTGTCAGATTAATTCCTTTTAATATTTCTTTATCACCAACTGAAACATGTAGGTTCTTAATTTCTAATTTTTTCATAATTCTCCTCGTTGAAAAAAATTATAGCATTCTTCCCTTATTTTGCCTTGTTAGATGATTATTTGATAAGTGACTTTTTTTACCTTATAATTTTACATAACTGCAAAGGAGGTCCCGATGGGCAAATTTTTAAAGAAAAATTGGTTCGTAATGCTAATCGTGATTATTTTTATTGGTATTTCTGTCTATTACATCTACGACACCAACAAAGGTAAATTAAAAGGAAAGAAAATAAATGGTGAAGATGTCGTCTTTACAGTTGATAATAACAATGTGACTGCGAATAATCTTTACGATGAACTTTATCGTTTATCTGGCAAATCAGCTCTTACAACTTTTTTTAAACAAAAAGTCGCCGATATGGCAATAAGTACTACCAATACGATGAAGGATACTTCAGCGGCACAGAAGAAAACCATTATTGCTCGTTATGAACAAAAATTTGGTACAAACTATGAAGCCAAACTAAGAACAGATTTACAACCAACCGGTTATACCGATTTAGAAGAATACTTACTCAACCAACAAAAGATTTCACAAATTGCGGCAGATTATGCTAAGAAACATTTTGATGAACTTAAGATTCGACAAATCTCTTACATTTTGGTGAAGTTTGAAAATGCTAAAAAAGCAAGTAAGACACCTACTGAAAAAGAAAAAGCGAAGATGGATGCGGTTGATAAAGAATTAAAAGCCGGTACTGCTTTCTCTAAAGTTGCCGCCAAACACACAGAAGATACATCCGCTGTCGCAAACGGTGGTAAATTAGGTATTATTGATAAAAATACTTCTAAGTTAGATTCTTCCTTTAAAGAAGCCGCTTTAGCTTTAAATGAAGGTGAAGTTAGCCAATGGATTTATTCCTCTAACTTTGGTTTCTTTAAAATTAAAGCCGATGCAACAACGGCGAATACCCTTGGCGCTTTAAATGCGAAAAGTAATCCATTCCTACAATTAGTCAACAGCTATGACAACACTTTAGGTAACCCGGCCATTTGGGAAAAAGCGAAAGAATTAGGCGTTGACTTCAAAGGCAATAAAGAATTGGAAAATACCCTCAAGGCTTCTCTTGGGGTAAAAGAAAGTGAGGCTAAATAATGATGAAATCTATGAAAAAGGTAGCTATCGCTTTCGTGGTAGCCTTAGCCCTAGCAGGATGTAGTGATGCCGTTACGAAAGTAAAGGATGCGAAAGATACTTTAGTTAGTATTGGCGGTGAAAATATCACAAAAGGGTCTCTTTATAATTTCATGAAGAAATCCTCTGGTGCCAGTACGGTTAACTCTATGGCCATTAAGAAAATTTCTGAAAAAGAAGTCCCTGTCAATGATGAAATGAGAAAAAACGCTCAAGAAACATTAGCGAACTATAAAAAATTGTATGGTGATAACTTCTTTGCTTATTTGAAAAGAGTAAATTTAAGTGAAGAACAATACGTCAAAGAGTATTTAATTCCATCGCAACAAGCCAAAAAACTAGCCGAAAAATATATCAATGAAAACTACGATACGATTGTTAAAAAGTACCAACCAGTACAAGCGACGGTCTTAAGATTCTCTTCCAAGAAGGATTCTGAAGAAGCTTTAGCGAAAATTAAAAAAGGTGAAGATCCATTAAAAGTAGCCAATGCTCATAAAGCCTCTGGTAAATTCATTAAACAAATCTTCACATTAGATTCCAAGCAAATCGATGCTTTAGTTCGTAATGCAGTACAATCCCAAAATGAAAAATTAGGTTGGACAACTGTTACAAGCTCTAATGGATCTAGTTATAACTTAGTTCGTGTTCATTCTAAAAACACGAAAGAGTTAAAGGATTCCGTTGTTCAATATTTAAGGCGAAACGATAAAATCACTTCTGACTCTAACACATATTTCTTTAAGAAGTATAAATTCCATGTTTATGATAAGGGAATTTATGATGCGATGAAGTCTGATTATCCTCAATCATTAGTTCAGGACGCTAAGTAATATGTGTTTATTTTGTGATATTGTGGCTGGTAAAATTCCCACCTACAACGTTTATGAGGATGAAGATATTTTAGCTTTCTTAGATATTTCTCAAGCAACGAAGGGACATACCCTTGTTATTCCTAAGAAACATTATAGTTCTTTATTAGATTGTCCAAAGCAAGAAGCTATAAAGCTTATGGCGGTGGTATCTGATTTATCAAAAACATTAGTTCACAACCTTGACGCAAAAGGCATTAATGTTCTAAGCAATGCTGGAGAGATGGCTGGTCAAACGGTTCCTCATTTCCACATTCATTTATTACCTCGTTATTCTCAAGAAGATGGTTTTAAAACCACATTCTTAGAAACAAACAATCCAAATTATTCTAGTCTTTTAGAACAAATTAAAAATGGCAACCACTAATAAAGCGTTCAGTTAGGGATGTATTGCAAAATTTGATTTAACTGAAAGCCTACTTAATGTTAATAAAAACACTAAGTAGGCTTTCTTTCAGTTTTCTATAATATTTTCACTCAAAATAAAATTTATTGAAGCCCCATTATTAAACTTGATTTTTCTTGCTTTAAATGTCATTACAGCCTATTTTAACAATTCTTGTTCCAAAACATTACAGTTATTGAATCTGGTTATGCCCACTCCTAGCAATGGGATAGAATTTGAGTTTCCAGCATAATACACATCTAGTATCTTACTGTCTTTGATACAATTAAACTTTTCCTTTGAACTCCGAAACTATTCCTCTATACTCTGAAACTTTTTATTGTAGGCATTAAAAAAGACGGTATTGTGTACCGACCTTACACTAAAATCAAATTGTATATTATAACTAGATTGAATTAAATCTTTAAATTTTCACATCAAATTTTGCAATTCTACCAGATTAATTCCCATAATTCTTAAAATATCAGTAAACGCTACTTTCTGCCTTTTGAAGAATTTACCGAGCGAATTCTCCAAGCTACTTTCTACCTGCTATCTTTATAATTTTTCCCATTCTAATCACCACCCCTTACTTTTTGATCGTTATTATTACATCTTCATTCGACAATAAGTCTGTAACTTCCTGCTCCGGTAAATCTATTTTTCCAAGCTTCGTATATGCCCATGAATTTGAACCATAAAACACAACAAGATTATTACTGTTATAAAGGACTATATCCCCATTGTGTGTGGTCATCTGTTTATCATTACTTCTATACTGCTTTCTCAATGAACCCACCTGCTCATTACCTCCGTACCTGGACATACTGATAACCATATCACCCTCTGAGACATCTTCCATTAGTGACCTCGTTGAAGCATTATCCTCCCATATAACAGGAACAAGCGTATCATTAATATATAATTTCATATCATATTTCTGACTTTCTTTACTATTTACACTTTGACTGTCACTTTTAGCTTCCCCAGTAATTTTATCTGTCTGATTTTTATTGCCACAGTCATTTACTATATTTCCACATCCCACCATAGAAACAAGTATCACCATAGACAGAATAGTACAAAATAATGTTCGCATTGCTTCTACCTCTTAAACTTGTTGATATAGTTAATACTTTCTTTTACATCACTATCATACTCCATTTTCTTCAAAGAATTTCTGTATCTTATCGAAAGGGATCACTTCTAAATTATCATAAAGATCTGTATGAACAGCACCTGTAATGGTAAGAAACTCTTTATTATCAGTGTAATTACTGTCCTTAATCATAGCTTCATATGCATCTTTCCCAAAATAATAACTATGTGCCTTATCTCCATGCATAATAAGAACTGCACTTCTGATTTCATTACTGTATTTAAGAATCGGTTGATTCATAAATGACTGACAGCCAATCACATTCCATCCGTCATTTGAATTAAGGCTTCTGGCATGATAGGCTCTGCCTTTATAGTATTCGCTATAATCTTTCACAAAGAATGGCACATCCTCTGGAACCGGAAGAGGGATACATCCACCAGCCCTTGAGTACCCACCTTTTTTGTATTCTTCTGTTCTAATTGAATTTAGCCTTTTCTTTAAATTATAACGAGCTTCCTCATTGTTTTCAGAATCAAAATATCCGTTGGCATTCACTCTTGTCATATCATACATTGTCGAAACAATTGTTGCCTTGATTCTGGTATCAAGAGCTGCTGTGTTAATGGCCATACCACCCCATCCGCAAATTCCAATAATACCGATTTTATCTGCATCCACATTATCCTGAACTGAAAGAAAATCTACTGCAGCCATAAAATCCTCTGTATTAATATCCGGAGATGCCATATATCTTGGTTTTCCACCACTTTCACCTGTAAAAGACGGATCAAATGCAATAGTCAGATACCCCCTCTCTGCCATTGTCTGGGCATACAGTCCGGAACACTGCTCTTTTACTGCTCCAAAAGGTCCACTTACTGCAATCGCAGGAAATTTATTCTTAGGCTCTTTTGGAATATACATATCTGCAGCAAGTGTGATGCCATATCGATTTATAAATGTGACCTTCTTGTGATCCACCTTCTCACTTTTAGGAAATGTCTTGTCCCATTCCGCAACTAGCTTAAGTTCATCTGTTTTCATATTATCAAATACCTCCATATAAGTTCATATTGAAAATAAAATCTTCATGTATTATATTATGATTATAAGACCTAAAGTTAACTTTAGGTCAAGTATTGTTTTTATAATCGAAAGAAGGTAAATATATGTATACAATTGGACAAGTTTCAGAGATGTTTAATCTCCCAATCTCAACATTAAGATACTATGATAAAGAAGGATTCTTCCCTCATCTGGAGCGAAAAGGCAATATCAGATATTTCAGAGATACTGAAATTGAAGCTTTACGGGTTATTGAATGTTTAAAATTATCCGGTCTTGAAATAAAAGATATTAAGCGATTCTTTCAGTGGGTTATGGAAGGCCCATCAAGCTACTTCGATAGAAAACAATTATTTGAATCTCGTAAAAAAGCTGTACTTTCTGAAATAAAACAGCTTGAAAAAACTCTTGCCATGCTCGAGTTTAAATGTTGGTATTATGATAAAGCATTGCAAGATGGTACTGAGGATGGCATTAATGCCCTGCTTCCAGATAAACTTCCCAAAGATATTCAAAAACTATATAACAAGGCACATAAATAATACAGCCGGGTTGATAACCCGAGATAGGTAAATCTGGGGTGCGGATTGGTGTCCAATATGTTCTTTTTCCAGTTTTACACCAGATATTTTGCGCCATTTTCAGTTTTCAATTTTATCGAACTAAATTTTACTCTATCTTGTAGCTTCTTTTAATCGTTTAATATCTTTTTTTAATTTCTCATTTTGACTGATTTCAAATCGGTCTTCCATCACTTTGTTTTCATACCATGATGTAAAATTTCCTGATTGGTCATCAATAGAATTCCTGTTTCTATTTCTATCTATTTAATTCTATCCGACTGCCATCAAGGAATGTGAATTCAATCTTTCCATCATGATGTACTGTAAGATAGTCTACAATACTAAGCCATACATTTTTATCAAACTCTCTCATGAAATCTTGCTTTTCCAGTTCCTTTATAAAGTCCTCTACCTCATCACGCTTGGATTGTTTTTCTATGATAGTTTGCTTGATTTCATTGGCATTCTCATTAATACAGTCATTCACCTGCTCAGCAACTATATTTAATTCTTCTTCAAGTTCAATCTTTTCTTTCTCAAGTGATGATGTATCAAAGATTATCTTTGCCATTTCTTTATGGGTGCTAATAATCTCTTTCTTATTCTTAACCAGCTTGTTGACCGCCTGTAAGAATAACTTTTGAATCTCTTCTTCCGTCAAATGAGGAGTGCTACATTTTTCTTCAAACTTATGATTGCATTGCCAAATCTTCTGACGGTATTTGCCAGTTGAATGCCATGTCTTTGAACCATACCATGATCCGCAGTCTCCACATTTAATCCTGCTCGAGTAAACGCTGACGCTTGAGATTCTGTTTTTACCGGCTTTTCTTTGTTCTAGTAGCCTTTGTACTCTATCAAATGTACTTGGTGGAATAATAGCCTCATGGTTTCCTGTTACATAATATTGAGGTATTTCACCTTCATTCTTTTTCTTTTCCTTGGTTAAGAAATCAACTGTAAATGACTTTTGAAGGAGAGCATCACCTTTATATTTCTCATTACTAAGTATTGCTGCAACTGTTCTTGCCGACCATTTCTTCTTTCCGCCGGGTGTTAATATCCCCTCTGAAGTTAGTGCTTTTGCAATTCCAAAAGGTGAATAACCTTGAAGGAAAAGTCTATAAATCTTTTTTACAACTTTGGCTTGTTCATGATTAACAACTAGGTTTCCATTTTCTCCCCTGTCATAACCTAGAAATCTTTCAAAAGGTACGGTTACCTTTCCATCTGCAAACCTCTTTCTTTGTCCCCATGTGCAGTTTTCTGAAATGGATCTTGATTCTTCTTGGGCAAGGCTGGACATTATTGTAATCAGCAGTTCTCCCTTACTATCAAAAGTCCATATATTTTCTTTTTCAAAGAATACTTCTGTCCCATGTTCCTTTAGCTTTCTGATAGTAGATAAGCTATCGACCGTATTTCTGGCAAAACGGCTCACTGACTTTGTGACAATGAGGTCTATCTTTCCATCAAGAGCATCTTGTACCATTCGCTTAAATCCATCACGCTTTTTCGTGTTGGTTGCAGTGATACCTTCGTCTGTATAAACTTCTACAAACTCCCAATCATCTCTGCTTTTGATGTAGTTTGTATAATAATCAAGCTGTGCTTCGTATGAAGTTTGTTGTTCTTCGCTATCGGTTGATACTCTGGCATATCCTGCAACTTTTCTTCTTTTTACTTCGCTTATTAGATATTGATTAAATTTACTAATGGTTGCAGGGATTGTGGTTACCTTTCTTACGACCATTTTTTATCACTCCTTATCTTGTTTCTTATTTTTCCAGTATTCACGTATCTGTGGTATCTGCTTTTCTCGTCTTTCCTTAGTCCAAGGAACTCCACGCTTTTTCTCTAAATATTCCTTGATTTCCTCATGTCCATCTTTGAATTTAAATCTGACCTTATTATCTGCGATGTAAATTCGCTCTATTTCTTTATCCATTACCTCCTCGTCAAATTCTTCAAGATTTAGCACCTCACAGACTAGTTTTTTGAGTGTCACATCTTGTATGGAATTATGAGGACATTCACTTCTCTTGGATCTGCATGAAAGGTATGTTATTTTCTCTCCAGTCTTTAGTGTTGATTTTAGGGCATTAAATGAATTACCACATCTATCACATTCAATGAGTCCTGTAAAAGGTGTAGCTGGATTTTTTCTATGATAATTATGCTTGTTTTTTCTTTGCTCCGAAATTTTTGCTCTAACCTCTTCAGTAAAATATTTCTTTCTATCTATCTTTCTATATGGTTTTTTAACTTTCAAGGTACTCTGCGTTGATTTAATTGTGGAGTTTACACCTTTTAAGGCTTTATCAAGACCGGTAGTATCTCCACCAATTTCAACAGTAATTCCCTTTATTCTATTTGCCACTTGTATCCCTCCTTCCTAAAAATGGGCATGAAAAAGACACCTACTATTTTGTACCGACCCCCAAAAGTTAGACCAAAAATCTAATGATTGGAGGTCGGTGTTTTTATGGCTAAATATAGCTATGAGTTTAAGAAAAAAATTGTCGATGCATACTTAAATGGTGAAGGAGGATATAAATATCTTTCATCTATCTATGGTCCGACTACTAAAGATATACGTAAATGGGTTCGTAACTATACTGCATTTGGAAATGAAGGACTAAGGCGTTCTCGTAAACAAACAAAATACTCTTTCGAAAAGAAGATTTCTGTTGTAGAGTTATATCTATCAAGTGAGATTTCATATCAAGAATTAGCGATTCGAGAAGGTATAAGCAATCCAAGTATGATTACTAACCGGGTTAATCGCTTTCGCACTGCCGGTCCTGATGCTTTGAAATCTCGCAAGAAAGGTCGAAAGAAAACATTGGATAAATCTAAGATAGATATTAAAGCTCAGGAAGCGGAAGAAAGAATAGTTGATACAAGTGCAGAACATGTCAAAGAATTAGAAGATGAACTGCTTAAGTTAAGAATTGAGAATGCCTTTTTAAAAGAACTGAGGAGGCTGCGTTTAGAGGACGAGGCAAAAATGAGAGAATGGCACTCGTCATCAGCAGCCTCCGAGGAGAATTCAAACTAAAAGACCTTCTCTCTTATACAGGTATGCCTAAGGCAACATATATGTATTGGCAAAAAAGAATTAATAGAGAAAATCCTGACAAAGAAATCGAAGAGAAGATTCTTGAAATCAGAGAGACTCACAAGGATTATGGTTATCGTCGAGTGGTTGGAGAATTAAGAAATCAAGGCTATAGCATTAATAAAAAGAAAGTACAACGTATAATGCAGAAGCTTGGTTTACAGGTTACTTCTTTCACTCGAAAAAGTCGTAAATACAGTTCGTACAAAGGTAAAGTTGGAACGGTTGCTCCTAATCGCATAAGGAGACGATTTAACACGCATATCCCTCATCAGAAGATTACAACAGATACTACGGAGTTTAAGTACTATGAAATAGATTCTAAGGGACGTATGACAATGCATAAGCTTTACCTGGATCCATTTATGGATATGTGTAATGGTGAAATTATAAGCTATGGAATTGACAAGCATCCTTCAACAAAAAATGTTATGGAGGCATTGGAACAGGCTATTGCAATAACATCCGATTGCAAATATAGAAGAACTTTCCATTCGGATCAAGGCCGGGCTTACCAAATGAAAGCATACTCTCATCGTCTCAAGGAAGAAAGAATCTTCCAAAGCATGTCCAGAAAAGGAAACTGTCATGACAACTCTGTTATGGAGAACTTCTTTGGATTACTTAAACAAGAAATCTATTATGGTGTTATTTACTATAGCTATGATGAGCTAAAGTCAGAAATCGAACGATACATAAAGTATTACAATGAACAAAGAATTAAAGAAAAACTGGGATGGCTAAGTCCGGTGCAATACAGGCTTAGACTCTTGGCTGCATAAAAATAGCGGAGCGGCCATATAAACTGCTACGCTAAAAAAGTCTAACTTTTGGGGGTCACATCATTTAGCAAGTGTCTTAAAACAATTTAATATTCAGTTATACAGGCTATACTTTTACTTCGACTTATCTTTTACCTGCTCTTCATTTTTCACATTTTCTACTTTCCTCTACCCTCTATAAGTAAAGTCTAAACTTTCAACCCAACCACTTCTATACCGCATATTGGTCAGCGGTAGACTTGCCTAGTTCATCCTAATTAATAATTTTTCTATAAAAAATTCAAGTCTATTCTTTATCATGATTACTATCTGAGTTTAGTTCTTCTTCCAGATTCCTTTTTCCGTATAGAATCCTTGAAATAATAACTTCCGCTTTTTCTTCTTTAACTAAATAAAAAATCAAGAAATTATCACATGGTACAATATGTACTCCCCTGCTTTTCCATGGTTCACTATCCACCAAACGGTGTCTCATAGGGAACTCATCAAGACTTTGTATAACCTTTTGAATCCTGTCTATCTGACCTTTTGCATTTTGAGGAGACAATAGGCTAAAAGTAATATAGGCATAAATTCCTCTTAAGTCCTCCTCTGCTTCCCGGGTAAGAGTAACTAAATAACTCATATACCGAATTCCTTATTCAAAGATTCAAACACCTCATTTATCGGTTTAGTCCTTCCTTCAAGGACGTCTTGGTATCCTTTTTCTAATTCCATATTAAATTCATCCTTTGTCATAGAAGATATATCAAGTGGTTTTCTGTAATTTAATCTTGCATCGAAAGGAAGTCCCTGTTGCATAACCACCTGCTTATAAAACATAGTAATAGCACTTGATGGTGGTAGTCCTAAAGCATTTAATATTTGCTCTGCTTGTTCCTTTAATCCCGGTTCAATACGTGCATATAAATTCGCTGTCTTAGCCATAAAATCACCTCTTTCTTTGAGATAATTATACAACATTGCATTGGCATTTGCAAGTGTGCATTATCTATCCTCTAATTTTAATCCTCTTCAATCAAATAAAAAATACTAGATGTGTTTTAAACTAAGCAAGTGATAATCTGTTAATTTACTTAAAAATATCTCGTAAATACGCATTTTTATTAAATCTATGTTTCTTATTTGCTTGCGTATGCTTGCATTTGCATTTATTTTCCTGTATAATATAAACAAGAAAGGAGCGTGACACTCATGGCAAATACAAATGCTGTTTATGCAAGAATCGATACAAACTTAAAAGAAAATGCTGAAAGCATCTTAAGTCAGCTTGGAATTTCTCCATCCAGTGCAATACAAATGCTTTACAGTCAAATTGTTCTTCAAAAAGGTATGCCTTTTGAACTTCGCCTTCCGCCTAAAAAACCTTTAGCTCTAGGAAGTCTCTCCAAAGAAGATCTGAATTTAGAACTTCAAAAAGGAATTGACTCTTTAAATGCCGGAAAATCCTATAGTGTAGATGAAGTCGATGACTACTTTTCAAAGGAATATGGCATATGAGCAAAACCTACAAAGTAATTTACTCGCCGCAGGCTTTACAAGATTTAACAGAAATATATGAATATATTCGGTTCACTTTACAGGCACGTATTGCAGCTGATAACCAATCATCCCGTATCAGAAAGATGATTCGCTCTCTTGATACATTGCCGGCAAGACACTCTCTTGTTGAATGGGAACCTTGGGCTTCCATGAAAATATATAAGGTTCCGGTTGATAATTATATGATTTTTTATCGTGTTGATGATGAGTTAACGACTGTTTCCATCGTTCGTATTTTTTATTCAGGCAGAAACATTGAGGATATCATCAAACATACAAATGATTAGTTTTATATTAGGGCAAATTTCTGCCCTTTTTATATGTTAAAATTTATCAAACTCAGCCTACCCTGCCACCTTGCTGTATTTTACTCCATCATTTGATTTCTCGGTCCAAATATCTAGTACCATTCCTATTGTAAGTAAATCAAGTTCTGAAATGCTTATCCCTATTTCCACGCATCACTCATGGTCATCGCTGTTCGTTCATTGACTCGTTTCCCACTGGATGATTGCCCAACGAAAAAAGAATAACTATTATTGCTGAGTTTGTTTTCTGGTTTATCTCTTGATTTAAAAAGTCCACTAAATAGTCCCATCGTTACCTCCTGATTTCCATAGAAAAAGCACCTACTTTTTTATTTGTAGATGCTTTAAATGTCTATTTTGTTTTATAAACTGGACCTTGTTTCAATATCATATTTCTCTAAAATTTGATTTGCAAGTTCAATTTGACGATTTCTTTCTTCTTCAACCTTTATCATATTTTTAGGGAATAGAATATTAATAACTTTAATAGCATAATCAGATGATACAATAGCATGTGCTCTCATATGACCTGTTGCTATGGATTGAGCAAATACTCTTGCCGAGAATTTACTTAACTCATTGATAGACTGTTGCCCTAATTTATTTGCTAAAAAACCAGCATTTCTTAGTTCATAGGCATTTATTTTTCCGTCAATACGCATATTTATCTTATTTGTCGTTTCACGTATAATTGATTCTTTTAATTCATTATCACCAATTTCTATAAACGATAAAAATGGCTGAGCATTTTTTATTGCCCACATTGCTAGGTATTTTTTAGGCATTTTATATAAAATTAATTCTAGTGTATTCCTTTTCTCTGATAAATCATTTATTTTAATTTTGTGCTTTGAGGGTATTTCCCACTTACCTTCTTTAAATATATATTGTTCAAATTTATTCCATGAAAAATCTGTTGGTTCTATAATATATCACCTCCATAAATTCTAAATTATCTAACGACTTATCTATTTTTGCTCATCCAACATAGACAGATATAGATCAAGTCTCTGATTTAAATATCTTGCAAACATGTCTGCCATTGCCGATAGATTATGTTTTACATGATATTCATCAAAGGCTTCATAATATTTTAAGCGATCAGTAAACTTTATATCTATCGGCGGATAGCCCACTTTCATTAGTTCCAAGTTAACCAGTAATCTTCCGGTTCTTCCATTTCCATCAATAAAAGGATGTATACCTTCAAATTCGATATGAAAACGAGCAAGCTTAGTCACAATATCTTCCTTGCTGTTTTTATATTGTTCCAGTAGTTCTTCCATCTTAGGTATAATCAAATAGGGCTGTACAGGTTCATGTGCAGCACCCATAATCCGAACAGGCACTCTTCTGTATATTCCTCTATCCTCTTTTTTATCAACCAAGACTAAATAGTGAATATCCTTTATTACTTTTTCAGATATTTGAGCATTTTCACTAACAAGCTGTCTTATATAATCAAAGGCCTCTTTATGTCCAATTACCTCCAAATGTTCCTTTAATGATTTCTGTTCAATAGTAAGTCCTCTCAAAACCATGTCTGTCTCTCGAAGAGTTAACGTGTTGCCTTCGATTGCATTTGAGTTATAAGTATATTCTGTTAGAAATTCTTCATTTAACCTCTCCAGCTCTCCTTCTGTTAAAGGTCTTCTTTTTCGAAGCATTTCTAATTTATCTTCTATGATTGGAATGAGTGATTCCTTAATTTTATATCTTCCATCAGTCGGTTTTGTTGCATCATAGGGTATTTTCCAAACCCGTCCTTCTTGATATGCACCGGGAATCTTCCCTTCCGAGCATAAAATCCTTACTCTTCTATCAGATATCCCCCATTTTTCAGATGCTTGTTTCACTGTAATATACATCAATTATCCCTCCAGTATTTCCTATTATACCATTTTATCGGAACAATAGAAACGAATAAGGAATAACATATATCATTTAGTGGAACAATACAACTCTATGGAATAATGCCTTGTATACGGAATAATATTTGTATTCGTAACGAAACGATAATTTTTACACAAATAAAATACCCCTACTGTCGTACACACTCTCTGCATTGGTATTCCCACAACGAATGGCTCGATCTAATGCCATAATAGTCGCAATGGCTCCGTCAATTTTCTCCGTGGATTTTTCCTTATCTGCTTTGATATTTCCGGCAGGGTCTGTCCTAATAAAAATATTATCCATATTCCATCTAAGGACAGGATGCCCACCATGAGCAAGTTTTTTCTCCAGCGTTAGTTTCATTAACTCCTTTGTCGGTGGAGACATATCCTTAAAGCCCTGTCCGAAAGGAACTACAGTAAAGCCCATACTATCTAAATTCTGTACCATTTGAACGGCTCCCCATCTATCAAAAGCAATCTCTTTGATATTAAATCTTCTCTTTATTGCCTATTTACCGTATTTAGCACAATGAAACTTTTCCTATTTTTTTGACACACTTCAAAACATTATAATCACTAACTTTTTGATTTTTGCTAGACACCCTTTATTTTTGACACCCCATCTTAAATAAAAAATTTTGACCCGGCATGGTCAAATTCATTATTTTCTGCTTATTAAATTATACATCCTACCTTGAAGATAAAAAATTCACCTAGAAGTTTAATTGTATCCTTTTGATATACTTCTTCTCGATATAGATACATTTAACTTTTCCTGAATACTTACTTTCCAACGCTTTCAGTGCAAGCAGATTATCCCCGTGAATAAGCATATTTTCAGTTTTGGGGTCATTTTCTGTATTGGATAACTCCTTGTTTTCAATCAAAATTCTAGGTTCTAATTTTATTTCTTTATCTTTACCAAGCCAAGTAAGCTCAAGTTTCTGGTTACTTGTCATTGTTTTTATCTCCTTTATCTATTGTTTTTGTAACATCATCAATTAGTTTCCCAAAGTCAATTGCATTTTTTGATGTGATTACAGGTTTTCCTGTTTCCGCTTCTATTTCTTTTCTTGCATTTCCGGCAATATTTCCACCACGCTTAGCTACTTTTTTATTTTCTTCCAAACCTTGCGGATTAGTAGATTCTGCAATATCTTTTGTGGCAGTTTCAGCCAGCATATTTAATATAAGTTCAGTAGTGGACATATTATCCTTTAGGTTTTCCTTTTTTAGACCTTTTAAATCTTTATACTGCTTGATTGTCATTCCAGACCAAGCCTTTGAAATTTCATTAGTAAGAATTGCGTATTCTCTTCCTTCTGTTACTCCGTTGTCTTGCCAAGAGTCTGTAAGTTCTTTTCTTACCTGAATAGCTTGTAATCTTTGATTAATCCATTCTCTTGTGTAGCCTTTTTTTAGATAGGTTTCCAAAGCTCTATCTATTGTTAGTTCAGGGTCAATTGTTTCGTCAATTCTTTCTTTTCCAACTTCTGCAAACCACATCTTAAAAGGCTCTGCTTTAGGAGATGGGACAGACTGAATAATACGAAAGATTCCTTGCATATCAGCAACGTCTGTTTTATACATCTTACCGTCTTTAGGAGATTTTAATTTCAGTGCGTGACAAAACGTCACGACCTCACTACCTTCTTCTTTTAATCTCTGTTTTAATTTTCGCCAATATGCTCCGAAATCTTTGCTATGCGTCAAAACTCCTATAATGTCAACAATACTAAAATACCATTCTTCTTTTTCGCTGTCCCAAGAAGAGCGTATTTTGTTTCCTTCAAATAACTTTATTTCATTACTCATGTTTTATCTTTTCCTTCGGTATAAATTCCAATATATCATTAGGTGTACAATTTAAAGCCATACAGATACTTTCCACTTTATCTAAAGCCATATATTGTCCGTTTCGTATTTTGGTAATTATATTTGCCGAAATTTTGGCATCACGCATTAAATCCTGATTGGAAATATCTTTTTCAATCATCATATGTAATAGTCTTTTGTAACTTACAGACATAATTTTCCTCCATTGATATTTTTAATTATTATATCACATTTCTGTGATTATCTCCATGCTAACATTTTATATTTAATCCCCTAAAAATTTTTAACCGCCAGATTTTACTATCTCTCAAGGCTAGCTAATATAAGAATTAACTATTAAAATTACCGAACTAGAATAAAGAAACAAACCATATGGATATTATATATCGGTGTAGTAGATATCCCACAAAACAAAGAAAAATCGGCATAACTAGTATTTCTACTAATTGCGCCGATTAATTTTTTAAGAAATTGAATCTCTAAGTGAAAGCCCCTAATGGTTGCCATTTCCTTTTATAAGGTGGATTCATGCCAATGAATTTCGCAAGATAAGATTTGGTTTGGACATTCCTTCCACTTCTTTTCGATAGCATCAATCAGAATCTTTGCCGATTGATAACCCTCTTCATAGGCTGGTTGAACAATCGTTGTGACGGAAGGAGCAGATAAATTCGTCCATTCCGTGTTATCAAAACCAATTAAGCCTATCGTTTCTGGCATTAAATTTCGATAATTACGCATGGCTAAGAAAACTCTTGGTAATAAGAAACAATTGGCAACAAAGATTAAAGTCTTTGTACCAAACCTCAATTCACTTTCAATGAGCTTTTGTAACTCTTCAACCTGAATATCCCCATCCACAATCTTTGTTTTCCAAGTTAAACCTTTTAGAGTTAATGCATCCTCAAAACCCTTCACCCTTTCCATACGAGTACTTAGCACACTAGGATCAGCGGTAATCATCATAAATTCATCATATTGCTTGTCTCCATACTCGGAAATCAAAGTTAATACAGCTTCATAGTTATTCGTTTTTACCCATTTTTCATCATCCATGGATACTTGCGAATCAATGAATACCACTTCTTTACCCTTTTCTTTGATGAGTTTTGTCAAAGAAGAAAAACGCCGAGATGGCTGAATAATAAAGCCATCCACGCCCATGGATAACATACGATTGACATAATTTTCTTCAATTTCGAAATCGTAATTACTATTACCGACAATCAATTGATAATGGTCTCCACGAGCAAAATCATCAATTCCTTTAACAATCTGATTTGCAAATGTATTGGTGATATTCCCAATAATCACCCCAATCAAGCGTGTGTGTTTCGCATTTAAAGAACGGGCCGCCATGCTGGGATGATAGTTTGTTTCAGCAATGACCCTTTCAATTCTTTTTTTTGTATCTTCCGACATCTTATCCATTTTCCCATTTAGGTAAAAAGAAACAGTTGTTTTGGAAGTATTTGCTCTTTCAGCAATCTCTGTAATCGTTATTTTTTCGCTCATAGAAACCTTTCTTCCTACTATATTACCATATCCTTTACGAAGTTCTTAAACGATATAGCTGTTTTTTATGAATGACAACCGCTTTTGCATGGAATGGCACATTCCGGCAAAATAAAATCTTCGTTCCTTTGTATATTTCTTCTTGCAAAAAAACAATCGTATAACAATTACCATTTTTTAATTTAATTTCATAAGCTAAGCCTTGTTTGTCTGATAGAACAGCTTGATTCCCTTGTTGAATAGGTACTTGTGTCAGCTTTGTTTCTTGAGGATAGAAGCATGTCACAAAATTTCCTTCGTCAACAAGGCAATGGTCAACTTTTGCGACAAAATGATCCTCCAATTGATTGTATTGCTTTGAACAAACGTCTTTCTTGACACTTAAAGAACCACTATGATACCAATTAAGCTCTTCCATTGAAGTAATACTTGAATCAAAATGAAAGAATTGGCTTACTTTATGCTCACCTTGACAATGCACTTGATCCACCAGCAAGCAAATACCCTCCTCAATAAAGACAAGCTTTCTCGTCCAAACTTCCAAAGGATTTTCAGATAGGATTGTTCCTTCTAAATAATGAACACCATCCTCATGGTGAACATAGCTAGGCAAGACTTTCGCAAAAGTATTATATGACCAACTACCCTTTGGTACACAGATTTCTTTATCATCCACCAATAAAGAATTATGACTTCTTTGGGATTTCAAAAATGGTCTTAAAGCACAATCTTCTCGGTAACTATAACGACCTGAATCAATTAGAATTGGCTTGCCTTCTATAAATAAACTGAAATGCAGATTATCACTATGTCCATGTCCACTACCTAAAGAACTATTTAGAAACATCAAATAATTGGCTTTATTATCCCAAGAGCTACGTATTGTGTAGATACCAGAATAGATACCATCATAATACCTTTCCTTAGGTTCTGATTTATTTTGTTTTTGATAAAAGTCTACAATATCTTGTCCAAAAGCACAGAAAGATTCACCATCCACTTCTTTCACCAGAGAAAGATAATCCTTTTGTTTCAAGAGAAAAGAAGAACGCAATAAAACATCTTCTACCCCAACTTCATCACTATCACCATAAGCCTCTATCTTCATTTTTGGTGTGATTAAGTGTTTTAAAGCATTGGTCATATTAGCCATTACCTTCGCTAATAAAACTTTCAATTCTGCCTCTAAGTCTACGTAATAATAAACCTTCTGAAGACTATTCAGCACTTCCACATGATACATCGTTGACTGTTCCCAGTGCATGCCATCCGGATAGATTTGAATTTCTAGCTGGGTTTTTAATTCTTCTTTAGCCCATTTATATTCTTCATTTAATTCTTGAAACAAAGCCAATACAATCACCAAAGAAGCCATTTGAATACTACCCCAATTGCTTAAGGTATATTTAGTTTTATAAGATTTTTTTAAATAAAGAATCTGGGCTTTCATACTGGAAAGAATGGTAACTGTTTCTTCTTTTGTTAGAAGCTGAAAGGCTTTTAGATACGGTAATAATTCATAAAAATTCAATAAACGAATACCGGTATCTAATGTTCTAGTAGATGGATTATCTTTTATTTCTGAATGATCTTTAAGCCAAAGAAAAATCAATTCCTTTGCCTTAATAAGATACTTTTTATCCCCTGTCATTTGACTAGCTAACGCTAAATCTTTGAGATAGTCCATTCGATTAAGCATAAAACACCATTCTTCATCTTCGTTTGGATGAGCCAACCAATCCATTGGTTGAAGCGTATAAGCTTTTAAACAGCGTTCCATATCCCAACGACGATTAAATAAGAAAGTATTCTTTAAAATTCTCTCAGCATTCTTTAAAGCTTCTGTATCGTTAAAATGGGATTGATTTATTTTCTTTTGGAGGATGATTTCATCCATAATTTGTTCATACGTTTTCATAAATAAGAAAAAGGAAGCCGGCATTTCGTCGCTTCCTTTTGATTGTTTATCCTAAAATACCTAAGAAACTTAAGGCAATACCGAGTACAACCGTAATCAAAACCAAAGTATAAGTTGTCATGCCTTTCTTCTTAATGAGATAATACATCAATAATGTATAAAGCACTGGAAGTAAGGCAGGTGCTACTTTATCCAACATAGCTTGGATATTCACTGTAGATTGTTTTACACCTTGTTGAATTTGACCGGCCGCTAAGGAAACTTTCACATTCATCTTCACAAATGTTGCAGCCAAACCGGCAATAACGGTAACACCAATCATGCTAGCGGCTTCGGAAATGGTACCCATTTGACTAGATAACTTATCAATCATGTCAGTACCAAGCTTACGTCCATAGCCACCCACAATTAACTTAATCGCTAATAAAGTAACGTTTTCAGCTAATAAGAATAACAATGGTGCCAAGCTAAAGCCTTGCATAGCCATTGATGCAAAGATCGTTGAGAACAATGGGGCAATACAGAATTGTGATAAAGAGTCACCAATGCCAGCCAAAGGTCCCATTAAAGCCATCTTAATACCACGAATCTCTTCGTAATCATAACCATTATCAGCCATGGCTAAATGAATGGATGTCACAAATGGTAAGAAGTTTGGGTTTGTGTTATAGAATTCTGAATTACTTTCTAATTCTTTCGCTAACTTAGCTTTGTCATCTCCATACATCTTTTTGAATGCAGGATACATAACTAAAGCATAACCTAATCCTTGATAGTTGGTATAATTAAAGCCGTTTTGTAAAAAGTAAGCACGTAAAGTGGTCTTTGTGTAATCGGCCTTCGTTAATTTATTAAATCCAGTCATTGTGTTCTTCTCCATTTCCGTTTTCTGTTTGGACAACAGTCTTCTTATTGGAATCGTTGTAATACTTAATAGCGAAGCAAGCGCCAACTAAAGCAATTCCCATAACCGGCATCTTTAGGTAAGCGGCTAAGATATAACCAAGGATGGCGAAAGGAATTAATTCTTTCTTTAACATAACTGTCATAATCATAGCAAAACCAATTGCCGGTAACATACCACCAGCTACCGATAAGCCCTTCAACAATTGAGCAGGAATTAATTTAACAACACTGCTTAACCATTCCATTGCATAAGCGCCTGAGAAGCCTAATGCGAAACCAACAACCGCAAATAAGACAATCGTTGCGTTAGCGTGCCAACGGAAAGCACCGAAGTTTTGTTTCTTAAGTGCATTCGCAGCCGATTCCGGCCCACCAGCTCGAACAGTGTAAATTGCTGTTTGTAAAAATTGAATCGCTACCGCAAATGGAAGTGATAGAGATAATGCCGATTCCGGTGTAACACCAGGCACGGTGATTGCCATCAAAGTACCGATAATACCAGGACCAATTGGGTTTGGAGGAACTGTTCCACCAGCACCAACACCAAATCCCATGAAAGCTAATTCAGCAATTGCTCCACACTTTAAAGCTGTTGGTATATCATTTAAGACTAAACCAACGCCAAAGCTTAAAACAATAGCGCGGTTGGTAAAAATACCAAATAACATACCCGAATAACAGAATGCAGTCCATAAACCAATTAAGATGGCTTGGATCAAACTAATAGTTACCATATCTTTCCCCTTTCTCTAAATCATAGGTAATCTTTTATGTCCACCTGAGCAGCCCCATCGGTTCCGCCCGGTGTTGTGACCGTATTAAATTGAATATTGTATTGTTCGACCATTGTCTTAAGAGCTTTTTTATCTTCTGCTCCTAAGAAGATAGAACGAGTAACTTTTTCTTTACCTTCAGCATTATGAATGTTACCAATGTTGATTTCCTTCACCGGTACACCACCCTCCACAAGCTTTAAAGCATCGGCACAATCCTTAACCACTAAGAAGATGGTTTGCTGAGGACTGGCTTTGTGAATAATATCAATCACTTTTTGAATGCTAAAGAAGCGAACAGCTAAGCTCTTTGGTAAAGCTGTCTTCATTAGAGTTTGTGACATATGATCTTCACTAACCGCATCATTAGCAACAATCACTGTGTTCACACCTAATGTTTTTGCCCATAGGGCACCTTGTCCATGAACCAGTCTTTCATCAATTCTGGTCATAACGATGTTTGGTGTATTCATATTTTCCTCCTCACCAATAGGAATTCCATTGTTTCAACTGCCGATAAATGGCTTCCATGTAATAGTAGTCACCCCAGATGTTTCCTTCGTCAACACCTTTGCCAGAGTGCCAAGAATAGACGCCATGTTCAAGAATGGCTTGTCCAGCTTTGATTTCCTTATTTGCGTAATTTTGCATCAAAGATCTAAGGATAAGCGCAGCGGCGTGTTCATAGACTTTCGCATCCTCATCATTCTTCAAATACGGCAACATCTCCAAAATCCCACACACCGCAATCGCCGCTGCTGAAGAATCTTTGGATTGATTAGAACCATCGTTAAAGATTAAGTCCCAATAGCACACATCATCTTTTGGTAAACGATTTAAGAAATAATGTAACATACCCTTAAAATAAGGAATGTTATCCATATTCTTAGTGTAACGAGTGTTCAATGGAATACCATAAATACCCCAAGCTTGCCCTCTAGCCCAAGATGAGCTATCGGAGTAACCTTGTCGAGTAGCTCCATGAGATGGTCCTCCTGTTTCATAATCCATATAGAAGGTATGGAAAGCAGACGCATCTTCACGAATGACATATTGCAAGCTTGTCTTAAAATGCAAACTTGCGACTTCAGCATAACGAAGATTTCCTGTCACCTCACTAGCCCAATACAATAATGGAATATTCATCATACAATCGATGATAAAACGATAATGTTCCGGACTATCCTTAGGTCCCCAAGCTTGCAGGAATTGACCCTTTTCTTGCCAACGTTCCATCAATTTATCCGCCGCCAATAAAGCGGCTTCTTTCGCTAAATCACTACCCGTGATTTTGTAAGCACTAACGCAAGATAAAGAATATAGGAAACCTAAATCATGATGATCTAACGCAATCCGTTTTTTCACCCGATTGGAAAAACTTGCGACATTCTTCATAGCTAAATCACGATACTTCTCTTCTTTTGTGTATTCATAACATAGCCATAACATTCCCGTCCAAAAGCCATCTGTCCATTCAATGTTTTCAATGATTGGATATTGACCTTGTTTCGTACAAGAGTAAGGAAACTTATCTTTGAAATAATCTAAATTCGCTTCCACTTGTTTCACACACAAGTTCATCGCTTCTTCTAATTCCTTTTTGCTAAGTAATTCAGAATGTAAGTATCTATCTCTTTGGGCAATCGTTTCAATATGGATCGATTTAGCCATCCTTCTCACCTCCAAATAAAACCGGTTTACTAGCAAGTCCTATTTTATAGGCTTTTTATGAATTATGTCAAGCGTTTTTACCATAAATTTCCCATATTTTAAAAAAATAAACCGGTTTAGTTCATTTTATTGACAAAACCGGTTTACTAAACTAAAATAACATTGCATGAAAAGGAGGACGACAATGAACGATTTATACGAAAGAATCTCGCAAATCGGCATTGTTCCTGTGGTAAAGATATTTGAAGCCGAAGATGCCCTACCCTTAGCGAAAGCTTTGTGCAATGGTGGCATTGATGTAGCGGAAATCACTTTCCGTAGCGAACATGCAGTAAGTGCTATTCAACAAATTCATTCTGAATTACCAAATATGTTGTTGGGAGCAGGCACGGTTTTAACGATTGAACAAGCTAAACAAGCCAAAGAAGCTGGTGCTTCCTTTATTGTGACACCAGGTTTAAATCCGGCGATTGTTAAGTGGTGTTTGGAACAAGAAATACCTATTTTACCTGGAGTTTCTACCGCAAGTGAAATCGAACAAGCCTTATCTTTAGGTCTTAAAACCTTAAAGTTCTTCCCGGCTGAAAGTAGTGGTGGTGCGAAAAAGCTAAAAGACTTTAGCGGTCCTTATCAAAATGTTCAATTCTTACCAACCGGTGGTATCAATGCAACGAATATGCATGACTACTTACAGTTATCTAATGTAATAGCGATTGGTGGTAGCTTTATGTTAGAAAAGGATAGTGTACAAGCAAAGGACTGGGAAACCATCCAAAACTTAGCTGCCAAAGCCATTAAATCTCTATTAGATTATCAACTCATCCACATTGGCATTAATTCCAATAGTCCTGAAGATTCAGAAAAAGTATGCAAGCTTCTTTGCCAGCTATTTCATTTCACTTACTATAAGAAACCGAAGTCAAACTTTGCTGGTGTTGGATTTGAAGTCTTACATGGGCAAGGTCATGGTAAAAATGGTCATATTGGCATTTATACCCCTTATCCCGAAAAAGCTTTGTATCAGTTAAAGAAAATGGGTGTTCATGCCATAGAAGAAACGATTACTCGTAATAAAAAGAGTCATCGCATCAATTTTGCATACTTGGATTTGGAAATTGGCGGATTTGGTGTTCATATCATCAATCCTGATGTAAAGATGGAGGTATAGAATGAAAGTTATCACATTTGGTGAAATTATGTTACGGTTAGCCCCTCATGGCTATTATCGTTTTGGTCAAAGTAATGATTTTGAAGCCAGCTTTGGTGGTTGTGCTGCCAATGTGGCCGTTAGTTTAGCTAACTTTCAAGAAGAAGTATCTTACATCACTAAATTACCAAAGCATGCTATTGGTCAATGGGCAGTGGATGAATTAAAACGCTTTGGTGTCGATACTTCTTTGATTTGTCGTGGTGGTAATCGGCTTGGTATTTATTACTTAGAAAAAGGAGCTAGTCAAAGAGCTAGTCAAGTCATTTATGACCGTGCGCACTCTTCTTTCTCAGAAGCAAGACCGGAGGATTTTGATTGGTCAAAGATATTTCAAGGGGCTGATTGGTTCCATTTTACGGGTATCACCCCTGCTTTAAATCCTAGTATTGCCAATATTACTTTAGAAGCATGTCAAAAAGCGAAAAAGCTTGGCTTAACGATTTCTTGTGATTTAAACTTCCGTAAGAAATTATGGACTAGTGAACAAGCCAAAGAAACGATGTCTAAGCTTGTTCCTTATGTGGATGTTTGTATCGCTAATGAAGAAGATGCCGATAAAGTATTTGGTATCAAGGCTAGCTCAACCAATGTCTTAACAGGAGAATTATCCAAAGAAGGCTATGAAGAAGTTGCCAAGAAACTTCAAGATACTTTTGGTTGCCAAACCATCGCTATTACTCTAAGAAAGAGCTTGTCCGCTAGTGAAAATCTTTGGTCAGCTATGCTTTATGAAAATGGAAAGACCTATTTTTCAAAGGAATACCACATGCACATTGTCGACCGTGTTGGTGGCGGAGATTCCTTTGGGGCCGGTTTAATTTATGCTTGTCGTCACCTAAGTGATCCAAGCGAAAGAATTGAGTTCGCAGTAGCGGCTAGTTGTTTAAAACATAGTATTGAAGGTGACTTCAACCGTGTGAAAGTGAATGAAGTTCTAACCCTTGCACAGGGGGATGGTTCAGGACGTGTGCAAAGATAACAGGAGGAAAAAGTATGTTTGAAATGAATTCCTTTTCTTTAAAAGGAAAGATTGCCTTTATTACAGGGGCTAGTTATGGAATTGGTTTTGCGATTGCGACTGCTTACGCAAAAGCTGGTGCCACTATTGTTTTTAATGATATTAAGCAGGAATTAGTGGATAAAGGTTTAGTTGCTTATAAAGAACTAGGTATTGAAGCTCATGGTTATGTATGCGATGTGACCGATGAGGTAGCTGTCTTAGCCTTAGTTAAAAAAATTGAAAAAGAAGTTGGTATTATTGATATTCTTGTTAACAATGCCGGTATTATCAAGCGTATTCCAATGATTGAAATGTCGGCGAAGGATTTCCGTCAAGTCATTGATGTGGATTTAAACGCCCCTTTCATTGTTTCTAAAGCACTTATCCCTTCCATGATTAAAAAAGGTCATGGCAAAATCATTAACATTTGTTCCATGATGTCTGAATTAGGTCGTGAAACCGTTAGTGCTTATGCGGCGGCTAAGGGTGGTTTAAAGATGTTGACACGAAATATTTGTTCAGAATATGGTAAATATAACATTCAATGTAATGGTATTGGACCTGGTTATATCGCTACTCCACAAACAGCTGTCCTTCGTGAAAGACAAGCGGATGGTAGTCGTCATCCATTTGATAGCTTCATTGTAGCGAAAACTCCTGCAGAAAGATGGGGAGAAACAGAAGATTTAATGGGACCGGCTGTCTTCTTAGCATCCGAGGCAAGTAACTTTGTGAATGGACACATTCTTTATGTAGATGGTGGTATCTTAGCCTATATCGGTCGTCAACCGGAATAATAAGGAGGAAAAAATGAAAATTGCACTAATTAATGAAAATTCACAAGCCGCTAAAAATTCAATTATCTACACCGCTTTGAAGGAAGAAGCGGATAAGAAAGGTCATACTGTTTATAACTATGGTATGTATTCAGCGGAAGATGATGTTCAATTAACCTATGTTAAAAATGGTTTATTAGCTTCTATCCTATTAACAACAAAAGCTGTTGACTTTGTAGTCACAGGTTGTGGCACCGGACAAGGAGCTATGTTAGCCTGCAACTCTTTTCCAAATGTACTTTGCGGTCATATCACGAATCCATTAGATGCTTTCTTATTTGGACAAGTGAATGATGGTAACTGTATCGCTATGCCTTTTGCCCAAAACTTTGGTTGGGGTGGTGAAGTTAATCTTCGTTATACCTTTGAAAAACTATTTGCCGAAGAATTTGGTGGCGGTTTTCCAAAAGAAAGAAGAGAGCCCGAACAACGTAATAAAAAGATTTTAGATGGTATTAAAGAAATCACATATCGTCCTCTAATGGATATCTTGAAAGAAATCGACCATGATTTCTTAAAAGAAACAATCTCCGGCAAACACTTTGAAGAATACTTCTACCCAAATTGCCAAGATGAAGAAATTGCTAACTTCCTAAAATCCTTATAAAAAACATCCATCAGCTTAATAACTGATGGGTGTTTTTTCTTATCTTTACTATTTTCTTTCGTTCTATCTAGCTAATCCCATTCTCTTTAACATCACTTCTTTCGCTTTATTTTCCCATTCATCATCAAGGGATTTTAAAGCCGGTGTCATTCCTTTTCTTGCCAAAGCTCTTTGTAATACAAAGTCTGCTACTTCTGGATTTTTCGGTAATAAAGGACCATGTATATAGGTCGCAATCACTTGTTCATTCATAAAACCTTCCGAAGAACCTTTATATTCATTGCCGTGACCACTTAATACACGACCAAAAGGTGTTTCCACCTGTTTCGTTTGACCACCATGATTTTCAAAACCAAGCACTTGAACCACTTCTTTCCCCAAATTAACTTCAATCGCAACATCACCAATACAACGATGCCCACGATCACTAGCGACTGTATAATACGGAAAGAAGGACAAACCATTCACAACCTTTCCATCTTGATCCTTATAATATTGACCAAATAGTTGGTATCCACCACAAATCAATAAAAATTGACAACCCTTATCCAATAAATGTTGAATCACTTTTTTACGACTTAATAAATCTTGATAAATGAGATTTTGTTCCTTATCGGCACCACCACCCATAAAGAAAATATCCACATCCTCCATTTCCACTTTTTGATTTAAAGAACAAGTCCTAACTTCCAAATCAATATTACGTTTGGCACAACGATACTTTAGAGTTTCAATATTTCCCTTATCACCATACAAATCCATCAAATCATGGTACATCCACAAAAGAACTAATTTCATTGACTTGCCTTCTTTCCAAGAATATGGCGTGTCGCATGTAATGCGGTGTACGTTGAAAGCACATAAGAAGGACAATGATCTTCATCCAAGAAATTTACTGCTTCCTCTACCTTCTCTTTAACCATCACTTTATCTTCCAAGCCTTCGTATTTCAAACGCAAAGCCATATCATAAGCCCTTAGCCCCGAAGTTACAACATGACGTACATTGCCTTTTAATAAGCGTTCAAAGTGAGCATCCCAAATCCAAGAAACATCACAGCCATCTTGATCATTATCGTTTAAAATAATCAAAATATTCTTCTCCTTCTCATCACTTAGAATATACTTCAAAACCTCATTCGTACCAGTCGGATTTTTAATCAAATTGATCACACAAGGCTTGGATAACGCAAAAACTTCATTCCTACCTTCCTTCATTTCAAAGCTTTGAAAAACCTTATTGGCACATTCAACATCTAACTTTAAATCCTGTATAACTGTTAAAACCGCCGCACAGTTATAAATGGCATAGATTGTATTCATAAAGGAATAAAAGCTTCTTCCTAAAGCTTGAAAACGATGATTCTCATAGTCGATTGCACTCACATAGAAAGCTGGTTCAATCTGTCCAAAGTCGTCCTTTTCACAATGGAAACGACCAATATGGGAATACTGATAATACTCATACACCAAACGATTGGAACAACGCGGGCAAAACTTACCCTCACTGGCTTCATCACTTGTCTTTTGGGATATGGCATTTTCACCAACTGAAAAAAATTGAATCTTTGCTTGTTTAGCATTATCCGCCAAACGAACCACATTCGGATCATCTCCATTTAAAATCAAAGTCCCTCTAAAATCCTTTGTGACTTCTTCAATACGACGAATGATTGTTTCCATTTCGCCGGCTCGATCCAATTGATCACGGAAGAAATTATTCACCACCAAATGCGTTGGACGAAGATCCTTAAATTGACGATAAAGCGTTAATTCATCCACTTCAATCACACAAGCATCGGCTTGAATATGATAATGACCATCACTATTGACCGCTAATAAAGACGCAATACCAACATTCAAATTATCCCCTTTGCGATTATGAACAACTTTTAAGCCGGCTTGCCGTAAGCTTTCAGCTATTAAATTAGAAGTAGTGGTTTTTCCATTCGTACCAGTCACTAAAATCACAATTTCCGGCATTTGAAATTTTGAAATCATTTTTTTATCGAACTTCAAACCCAAAGTTCCGGGAAAAGAACCACCTCTTCCCATCTTCTTTAAAACCCTAGCAACCAATTGTGTTAAACGTAATGATACCGACATCCTATTTCTCCTTTGGTTTATAGAACTGGCGATTTTCCATTGAGAATAAACGACTTGTCCAAGAGCCTGGCTCAACTTCCTTTAAAGCAAGCTTCAATGTATTCAAATGAGCATCAATATTATCCACAAGAGAAAGAATTTCCGCTTCTTGAAGACAAGGTAATACTGGTGAACCATATTCTAAATGACCATGATGGCTTAAAATCATGTGGTGCAATAAAATCGTTTCTTCCTCTTCTTCTAAGGATAATTCCTTTGCGACTTCGCTTAACCAACCATTCGCTAAAGAAATATGACCTTCTAAGCGACCTTGTAAAGTATATTCCGTTGTGATTGGACCGGACATTTCTTCTGTCTTTCCCATATCATGAACTAAAGCCCCGCTAATCAATAAATCTTTATTGAGTTGAGGATAAAGATCACATAGAGCCAAACAAGTCTTGACCATACTTAAACTATGTTCTGATAAACCACCCAAAAACGCATGATGAATTTTAGAGGCGGCCGGATAATCAAAATACTTCTGTCCCACCTTTTGAAACATCGCAATCACTAGCTTCTTTAAAACTGGTGAAGAAATCTGATCAATGTAAGACCTTACCTCTTCTTTCCGTTTTTCTTCGGGAATAAGAGAAGATAACACAAAGTCTTCTACAACCACGTTTTCACCGGCTTTGCCAGCACTTAAAATACGACCTTGCATTTGTCCTTTATAGTCCAAAACATCAAATGTAAATTGAATCAATCGACCATTTTGAATCAACTTAATATCTTCTTGACGAACATCCCACATTTTACCTTCTAAACTACCGGAACTATCCGCAAGTATCATCGACAAATAAGGCGCTCCTTTATTTGTCATTCCATTTTTAACATCTTTGACCAAAAGTGGTAATTGGTATCTTTCGCCAACCACATATTCACTAATCTTAGGCATCATCATCCTCCATATCATTGATTACTGTATAAACATCCTCATAACTATAACCCTGATTTAAGCAATAACGATAAATTCGATTGCGTAAATCCGTTCCTGAATATTTCCGTGCATAGCGTTTTTTAGCTTGATTAGCACATTTGCGTAAATAATCCAACTCCTTTGCGTCCACTTTACTAAAATCTAGTTGAACCATCACTCGATCAATTAAATCGTCATTATAACCTCTTTGACGAAGCTTTATACGAATGGTTTCTTTCGTTTTCTTTAAAGAATAAGAGGAAGAACGAAGGATTTTCCGGGCGTATTCCAACGCAAAATCTTCTTCTTGAACTGGTTCTTCTTGTAAAGCCTTTTGAATAAGATGTTCAGAAATTCCTTTTCTCGCTAAACGACGGCGAACCTCATTTTCACCAAATAATGATGAAAATAAAGAATGTATATGCTCTCGGGCATAACGTTCATCATTTAAATAGCCCTTTTCTTTTAAACTACGAATAATCGCTTGCACACTATCTAAAGAACATTGGGTATTTTGAGTTAACCAATCCACAATTTCTTTTTGGCTTCGATCTTTAATAGCTATTTTTTTTAAACAAGCTTGATAAGCCGCTGTTTGCACTTCTTTTTCTTTAAGAACTTTATAAATATGGTGATTAAAGAAACCATGCGCTCTTAAACCATATTCATAATAATCATCCACCGATACTTTCAAGCGCAATTCTTCCTGCTCACTAGATCTTAAGTACAACTCAACAATCGTATCCTTGGTTCGCATTCGTAAGATTTCATATTGAATGCGATTGAAATCAATCACTCGACTATACACTTCTAAAATCTTTGTGTAGAAAGTTTCCGCACTAAATGATTTTGTGACCGAAACACAGCGTTGACAATATCTTCCATATTCATGACCATCCATTTTTTCAAATTCTAAAATCGCATTAGCCAGACTTTCTTCATCTACAAAAAACCAGCCTGTTTCATTTGGCATTAACAAACCATCTAAGACCTCATCTTTTCTAGCAAACAATGGCAAACCGGAAGCCAAGGCTTCAATAAAAGTCATCCCTTGCGTTTCACTTAAAGAAGCGGACACAAAGGCGTTACTACTACGATATAAATCCGGTACAGTCTCACGAGGAATTGGTCCTGTTAAAATGACATCCTTTTCTAAGCCTTGTTTAGAAACTAGCTTTTTAAGACTATCGAAATCAGGTCCTCCACCAACAATCACCAGTTGACTCTTCGCTCCCTTTTTAAGGGCAACTTCATAGCCACTTATGACCAAGTCCAAAGCCTTTTCCTTGGCCAAACGACCAACATAAATAATAATGGAACGATTTTCCGCTAGACCATATTTCTTTCTGGTTTCTAATCTTCTTTCTTCACTAAACTCTTTGGGATTAAAACGCTCTAAAGAAAGACCGGTGGGAATAACCGTCAGTCTTCTTTGAATACCATAGTTTTCTAGCATTTCCTTGGTTTTTAAAGAAGGTGTAATGACTTCTTGCGAGCTTTC
The DNA here is from genome assembly GCF_019798045.1 of Bulleidia sp. zg-1013. Classification (NCBI taxonomy): domain Bacteria; kingdom Bacillati; phylum Bacillota; class Erysipelotrichia; order Erysipelotrichales; family Erysipelotrichaceae; genus Bulleidia; species Bulleidia sp. zg-1013. The sequence goes on along the minus strand of NZ_JAGXEX010000002.1, from coordinate 209,892 downwards.
ACCATATAGCTTTGATAGTTTAGCTACCGCCATCTTACCAACTTCATCAACTGTTTTTGAATTCAATAAATTCACATAGTGTGTGTAATCTTCATAGGTTGTATGATAGGTCGATACCAATGGAACACCTAGATGCTTAGCACAAATACGAGCAAAAATTCCCACCCCAAATTCAGTTTGGGCATGAATGATTTGTAAGTTTAACGAACGAATGACTTCCAAAGCCTCCGAATGAAAAGGCGAAGCCATCACATAACCATATAGAAATTTCAATTGAATACCACTAAGACGTAAAACATCCTGATCTTCATTCCATTCCATATCTTCTTTTCCTGTATAGGTGGTGATGACATAAACCTCATGTCCATGTCTTTTTAGTTCTTGAAAAAGGATATAGGTGGAATTCGCTACACCATTGATTTCTGGCACAAAGGTATCGGAAAATAGACCAATTCGCATAAAAGGCTCCCTTCTATTCGTTTTTCATCTTGACAATAAGAAATACAATTGCCCCGATGATTAGGGTTAGATAAAAAGTCGATAAACGCCACAAAATCATAATTGATGTAGCTTGTGCAGATGTAAAAATCGTCGAAAACATCAAGACAAAAGTCGCTTCCGTTCCCCCACTACTGCCCGGCATTGGTAGAAACGCATTCACCATCGCCACAAAAGAACTTAGCGCCATCATATCCAATACATTCGATAGTGTAAAAGGAATATGCAAAGCCCAAGCACAAAGTACCGGTACAGAATAAATAATTAAGAAACGCAAAACATTAATGCTTACTAATTGGTATACCAATCGATGATTTTGATGAAGAATAGTAATTTCATGAGCTAGGTTCTCTAATGTTTTATCCAAGCGACTTAATGAGGCATCCACATCTTTTACCATGTGTAATTTAGCCCCAATATAAATACCTTTAGTTGTAATCCAAGTATAAAAACGCTTTGATTTAGCTAATAAAATCAAGAAAACAATTACCCCTGTCGCAACTAAAAAACCGCCTAAAACAATCGCAAAGAATGAGGAATAGGTACGATAAAAATAACCGAAACGTAACAATAATAAGACTAACACCACCGCAATCATCGTGGCTTGATAGGCAATAAAATCAAGCCATAAAACACCGACGGCACTTGAAACTGAGACACCTTGTTTACGAAAAATATAAAGCTGAGCCACTTGACCACCTGAGGCACCTGGTGTGATGTTGTTGAAAAGACCGGCAACATAGGCATTCATAAGTCCTTCTTTAAAACGGTAGTTTTTATGACTAACTTGCACTTCTAAAGCTAAGCCTTTAGCCAATAATGCTTTTTCTAAAACAAGTAAGGCAACCAATAAAATCAAAATCCAAGGGTTCGCCGCTTTTAAATGATTAATGACGTCTTGATAATGATCTTTCATTGTCATAAAAAATACAAAGCCTGTCAGCGCAAAGACAAGAAAGATGTTGAATGCCGTATTTTTAAGTAGTCTTTTAAGAAATTTCAGCATGCAATTATTATACTATTCTTTCCTTCTTTTGAACATTTCAGTAATACTTCAAGCTTATCCTCTTCTGAAATAACTCTCTATTTGAAAATATGTAAAAAGCCTACTTTTGTAGGCTTTTTACTGGTTCAACACCTCTTCATACACAGCTTTTAATTGTTTACCAACCTCTTCAATGCGTCTTTCCTTAGCTACTAAATAACCTTGTTTAGAAAGATTAGGTAATTTCTTTTCAATAATCCCTTGTAACTTTTCAATGAATTCATCATTATTATTTGCTAAATACGCATTTTCACCATTCTTTAACCATGGATTATAACAAGCAATATCTCTTAAAAGAAGCGATTGTTTTGAAGCAAGTGCCTCTAATACCACAATCCCTTCGGTCTCTTCATAGCTTGGAAAGAAGAAACAATCGGCATCATGATAAGCGCCTTCAATCAAGGAGCCTTTCACATAACCGGGAAAAATACAATTGCTAGGTGCCTCTTGAATAGCTAAGGTAATTTCAGGTGGAATGATTAACTTTGAAATATCACCAAACCAAATGAATGTGTATTGCGGTAATTGTCTCGCAACTGCAATAAAATCCAAAATACCTTTTCGTTTGAATAATAAACCCACCCCCATAACAACCTTTTGATTGGCTTGTAAATGGAAATAATCACGGTACAATTGAATTTTTTGCTCATCATAAGCGTAACGATTTAAATCAATCCCATTTGAAATCACATAAATCTTTTGCCTTAAGCCATATCCCTCTAATAGTGATTTTGAATATGGTGTTGGCGTAATAATCGCATCGGCTTGTTTATACAAATCCACCAAACGAATTTTCACAAAGGGAGCAATCACATTGGAAAAAGTGAAAGAATTACGGAAATCTTCCATTGTACTATGAGCATGATAAATCACTTTCTTACCCATTTTTTTAGCATGATGAATAATGGCATCGGAATTCATTCCCCATGTGTTGATATGCAAAATATCATAGTCTTCTGCCCAAGGATTCGTGGTATACTCCACTCCTTGAGAACTTAAGGCTTTCATTTGGTGCTGAAGTGCACGTCCTATTCCTGATTTTGCTAAGGCATCTTGACCTTCAAAATATAGTAAGACTTTCATGAACGATGGTTTTCCTTTTGTGCTTTAATGACTTTTAAACGTGAGAATTCCTCTCTTTCTTTTTCTTCTAAAGCCGAAGAAATGTGTTGAATTTGTGAAGATAAACGAGGTAATACCACATTTTTTAAAGCGTTCGCTCTTTTTTGCGTTTGAGCAATCGCCGCAGCTAAATGATATACCGCATTATCCACTTCAGCCAAAGTATAACTCAATTCCTTAATCTTTTGAAATTGTAAATAAACTTCATCAATACGGGAAGAAGTATTTAAAAGACCATAGGGAATTTCTAAATTTTTCTTTGGTATATATAGCACATTGGGAATTTCCACCCCCATCACGGAACGATAGGTCAATTCTACCTCATCCGCAATCGCTACCTGTTCTGCAATCGAACTGATGATTCCCGAAGACATATTGGCTTGTTGTAAAAGATAATAACCTAGCTTATAAGCATCACTAATTTCCTCACGCAAGACTTTCACTTTCTCAACCAAAGCCATCATTTCTTTAATCAAAATATGACGTTTACGATCCATTAAATCATAACCATTTTTCGCTAAATCATACCTGCGTTTTAAACGAAGTAAGTTTCCCTTTGTTGTGGGCATTTGCACAGGCATTATATCGCTCCTTTTTTCGCTAAATCAATCACATTTTGCGCTCTTTGAGTATTGTAATATTCTTGAATGAAGGCATCGTCTAAACGATCTAATTCTTCCTTTGGTAGCGTAGATAATAAAGCCCAAGCTAAATCTAGTGTTTCAATGATGGAACGATTGTCATCCTTTTGACCAATAAAGACCGCTTCCACTTGACGAGCAAACTTCATGTATTGTCGGTCTTTTACTGACAATTCATCTTCACCAATAACGGAAGCTAGCGAACGTACTTCTTGCACTCGGGAATAGGAGGCAAATAATTGGTTGGCCACTGCCTGATGATCTTTACGCGTTAAACCCTCACCAATACCATCCTTCATCAAGCGGGATAAAGAGGAAAGAATGGCGATTGGCGGTTGAATTCCATTCATAAATAAATCACGATCTAGGACAATCTGTCCTTCGGTGATATAACCGGTTAAATCTGGTACTGGATGAGTAATATCATCATTTGGCATCGTTAAAATGGGAATTTGAGTAACTGAACCCTTACCGCCTTGAATAATGCCCGCTCTTTCATAAAGGGAAGCTAAATCTGAATATAAATAACCCGGATATCCTTTGCGTGAAGGAATTTCTCCGGAAGTACTCGAAAATTCACGAATGGCTTCGCAATAAGCTGTCATATCCGTTAAAATAACCAATACATTGCGCTGTTGTTCAAAAGCTAAATATTCCGCAGCCGTTAAAGCAAGACGAGGGGTCATAATTCTTTCCAAAATTGGATCATCCGCTAAGTTTAAATACATACAAACCTTTTCCATAACCCCTGTTTCTTTAAAGGATTTTTGGAAAATATCAGCAACGTCTTTCTTAACCCCCATAGCACCAAAAACAATGCAGAAGTTCTCCGCATCATCACCGGTTAAGTGTGCTTGACGAACAATTTGAATAGCCAATTGATCATGTGGTAAGCCGGAGCCGGAAAAAATCGGTAACTTTTGCCCACGAATTAAAGTATTCAAACCATCAATGGCGGAAATACCTGTATTAATGTAATTACGAGGGTATTGACGGGAAACAGGGTTTAAAGGTTTGCCATTCACATCCGCATATTTTTTCACAAAAACAGGACCTAAGTTATCTATTGGTTCGCCTAATCCATTAAAAACACGACCTAAAATTTCATTGGAAACACCTAACTCCATTGGATGCCCTAAGAACTTCGTTTTCGTATTGTTTTTAGCTAATTCATCCGTTCCTTCAAAGACTTGAACAATTGCTTTATCCCCTTGAATTTGAACCACCCGACCCGAACGACAACGACCATCCTTAAGTTGGATTTGAACCATTTCTTCATTTCCTATATTTTCGCAATGGTCTAAGGCGACTAAGGAAGTTTGAATTTGTGATAAACCTAATTTTTGAATACTCATGATACCCTCCTATCGTATCGTCGCTAATTCAGCATCAATTTTTGTTTTTAATTCATCCAATAATTCTAATCGATTATTAGGTACCGAATATTTCATTTTAATCACTTCTTCAAAAATGCCGGTTTTTAAAATTAAAGATACCGGAATATGTTTCTGAATCAATGGTAAACAAGCTTGTTTCAAATGGTGAATGACTTCTAACATTTTGACCTGCTTCGACATTGGAACATACGTATCTTCCTTATGGAAAGAGTTTTGTTGTAAATAACCAACCCGAATCACTCGTGCTATTTCCAAGTTTAGTTTTTGATCATCCGGTAAAACATCCGATCCAATCAAACGCACAATTTCCATTAAGCGTCCTTCTTCATGAAGGATTTCTTGAACTTCAGATCTTAAATCCCCAAAATTGCGAGATACTTGATGGTCATAATAAGCTGTCAATTCATTTAAATATTCCGAGTAAGAATCATTCCAATTCACAGCCGGATAATGACGGGCATAAGCCAAGTTCTTATCCAAAGCCCAGAAACAACGCACAAAGCGACGGGTATTTTGAGTAACTGGTTCTGAGAAATCAGCTCCTTGTGGGGAAACTGCCCCAATCAAAGAAAGCGAAGCTTTACATCCATTTAAAGTTTTAACCATCCCTGCTCTTTCATAGAATTGAGCAATGCGACTTGGTAGATACGATGGAAAGCCTTCTTCAGCCGGCATTTCTTCCAAACGACCGGAAATTTCACGTAAAGCTTCTGCCCAACGCGAAGTACTATCCGCCATTAGAGCCACATGGTAACCCATATCACGATAGTATTCTGCTATCGTTACGCCTGTATAAATTGAAGCTTCACGGGCTGCCACCGGCATATTGGAAGTATTTGCAATCAAGCAAGTACGATCCAATAAAGGACGATTGCTCTTAGGATCCACCAATTGAGCAAACTCTTCTAAAACTTGTGTCATCTCATTACCACGTTCACCACAACCAACGTAAATAATAATATCAGCATCACACCACTTAGCAATTTGATGTTGTAACATGGTCTTACCAGCTCCAAAGCCGCCAGGAATAGCCGCGGCTCCACCCTTAGCCAAAGGAAATAAAGTGTCAATGACCCGTTGACCTGTAATCAAAGGAATTTGAATTCTTTCTCTTTTTTGAATAGGACGAGGATTACGAATTGGCCACTTTTGCGCTAAAGTTAAGGAAACCACTTCTTTATTTTTATCCAACTGAACATCGATGATTGAGTCTTTAACACTATACAAACCATTTTCACTAATCCGAACAACCGTTCCACTCAAACCAATAGGAACTAAAGAGCGATGTTCAATCAAAGAAGTTTCAGGACATCCGGCGAATATATCCCCTTCTTGAACATGGTCTCCTACCTTTACATCCACATGAACATTCCATTTCTTATTTTCATCCAAAGAAGGAATAGGAGTAGCCGCCGCAATAAAAGGACCTTGTCGGTCTTGCATAGCCATTAAGGGTCGTTCAATACCATCAAAGATATTGCCTAAAATACCAGGACCTAAAGTCGCACTTAACAAACTACCTGTACCGATAACTTCATCCCCTTGTTTTAAGCCAACTGTACTTTCATAAACTTGAATCATAGTTTTATTTTCATCAATGCGAATGACTTCACCTAATAAACCCTGCTTACCAACATGAACCATTTCTTTCATAGCAAAATCCTGTGTTTCTAGCACAGAAATAACCGAGCCATTGACGGAATAGATTTTTGCCATGTTAGTTGCCTCCTTCTAAGATAAAGCCTGAGTGGCTTCTAAACCAATCTAAACTTTCGTCCAAACGTTCTTTCAAAGCACAAGAAAACTCCAAGCCTTGATAAAAATCAATGTAGCTAAATCCACCAAATTGAAAGTAACGTATTTTTATTTCATTTTTCATACTTTTTTCATCCAAAATAGATTGAAATAAGTCTTTGTCTTCTTCTCGAACATAGAAATAGCCACTCTCTAAAACGGGTGCCTTTTCTAAATTTTTGACTAAGTAAGTACGATACTGATCACTTTTTACAAAAGCATGTATCCTTTGTTCAACCTCGCTCACCATTTCAGAAATATACTCCAAGCGCATATTCAATAAACTTTGCATATATTCAAACTTGACTTGGGATTTTTGATTAGCAACGGCCGCTCTTAAATCATTAAATTCTTTTTCTAAATAATGCTTTGTTTCTTGCTGTAGACCTTTCTTATAAAGGGTCAACGTTTCATCGTGTATTTGATTAATTTCATTTTTTAACGTATCTAAAACCATTTGGGATTCTGATTTTACACCCTGTTCAATCGCATCCAGGATTTTCTTTTCGTAATCTTCCATATCCCTCCTACAATTTCAAACCGATGGCAGAACTAATATAACCATCAATTCTTTCACTAATCTTCGCTAATCCATGGCGGTCAGAAATCTCTACAATCAAAGGTTGTTTTAAATTCATCTTCCATTTTGCGACCACATCCGCCACTTCATTCATCGCTTTCGTGGTCATAAAAATAATCGCCATGGATGGATCCTTGATTTTCTCTTGTAATGCTTTTAAAATTTCTTCTTTTTCATGCAATACCACACCATCAATACCAACTAAACGTAAGCCGGTTTGGGTGTCCACATTATCCGATATACAATAGGCTTTCATAATTAAAGCTTGTTGATGATTAAGATGGAAATCAATAGACCATAAATCGCAACTCCTTCACCAAGAGCAACGAAGATAATGGCACGACCAAAGTTATTTCCATCTTCACTAACGGCACCAATCGCTGCCGGAGCTGCACTCGCAACAGCCCAACCGGCACCTAAAGAAGAACCGGCTACCGCAATAGCTGCCGCAAGGAAGCCTAAACCAGTGTTACTATTACTGGATTGTGTTGCTTCTTCAGCAAATGAAGCGAATTGATCAGCTTGTAAAACAATCGTCGTTAAGAAAGCGGCAACGAATAGAACCACTTGCGTTAAAAGCCTTGACTTCACATTCTTTTGATTAACACCATGACGAACAATCAGCCATAAAGGACCAACAATTAAAATAACAGCCATAAATGGTAAAACAATTTGATTAAACGATAATAACATACTTTTCTCCTTAGTCAGCACTCTTTGTGCTATATGCTACAAATTTTGTGCCACCACCTGTGTAGTAGCGTGAAAACATTTCATAATATTCCAAACGCAAGGTTTGAATACCAACAATTAAACCCTCTAAGCCCATAACGAAGATATTTCCTATAATAAAAACAACAATCCCGGCTGTACCGGTCATCTTCATTAAAGTCATCACCACCAGCATCATACCGGCATGCGATAAAATGAAACCACCTACACGCAAATACGATAAACTATTCGTTACAAAGCTCAATAATATTTCAAAAACTTCAAAGAAATTTTGGACAACATAGCCAAGCCAACCTTCACTCGGTTTAAAAGAATGCCCTTCCACTACCGCTTCAAAGCGCTCTTTCAATAAGAAACATAGTAATGGTAGATACACAAACACAATCATAAATGGTAACGATGTTAGACTTATTCCATATAAAGTCCGGGCTCCAATAGCCACTAAAATAAAGCCATAGAAACCAAAGCCAACCATTCCGTTTTGCGAGAGAAAAACTTCTATCCAGCGTTTATGACGGGCATTATTCCAAATATTCATCAACATTGTGATTAGAATTAAACTAGCACCAAGTAAAACCGCGCTAATTAATAAACCCATCGTATTAGAGCCATCCATCACATCCAATAACTTTTCACGAACATTGAAAATTTGTTGGTGAATTGGATTTAATACCTCTTCTAAGCCAAATACAGATCCATATAAGAAACCAAAAATAGAAGAAGTAACACCCACACGGGCAATAATACCAAATAACTTAGCTTTCTTTTCTAGTAAGAAACCAAGAATAGCCAATACCAAGCCTTGTCCCAAATCCCCAAACATAATGCCAAAAATTAAGGAGTAGGTAACTGCCACAAAGCTTGTTGGATCAAAGTCATCGTATTTAGGTAATCCATACATTTCCACAAAAAGTTCAAATGGTCTTGTGAACCAATTATTTCTAAGAATAGTTGGACAAGGAATGGAAACTTCTGATGGTTCTTTTTCTTGAATGCTTACATCCTTAAATAAAGCTTTAAAGCTCTGTATCTTTCTGGCTGGTACAAAACCATCGAATTCATATCTTTCATCCTTCTTTAAGACATAAGGATATAGCTTTAAAATAGACGATTGCTTCAAACAATACGAATACACATCCATCATCTTCCATCGACATTCTTGAACCCTCTTTTCACGGTCAAAAGCTGGAATTTGAATTGGTTCAAAGAATAAAGAATGAAAAATTTTCTGTGTTCGTTTCAAATATGCATCACTGGTCACATAGACTAACCAAACGTATTGATTATTACTATGTAATTTATGAATGGAGAAATTTTCACCGGCATAAAGAGAAATCTTTTTATAGGAATCCAAAGGCAAACGTCCTAGACCAAAGTTTAAATATTGTGCTTCTTTCATCCTTTCAAAACCTAAAGGTGCTAATTCATGCAAGGCTTTCTCATCATCCTCCGATAATATTTCCACTTCCCCATTGGTATCTAAACCAAACTCATGATTTAATTCGGCGATATAATTCTGAATTTCGGCTTCAGAATAAGTCCCCGTTGGTTCTTTTTCTTTCAAAACACAACCAACCATGTGACCAATATTTTGAAAACTTTGTGCGTAAGAATCATAAGGATTCTCTTCATTCAACAAAACACCCTCTTTATCTTCTACTAATTGACTAGCCAAGATGGGATGAATCGGTTGACTTTTCCCAATCATCTCTAACATCTCATTCAAGTGCGATTTTGAACAAGAAAGAGATACATATTTCATTTTTTCAATTGCCATAATACCTTCTTCTAATAAATCAATAGCGCTCTCGTTCGATCTTGACTAATGCCATAATGAACAGCCTCTATGATATCAATCAAATTTTGAATTTCAATTTCACTTAAATGAATGTAAGCAAACATTAAAATGTTTGGATTTAATTCTTGGTAAATCAAGTGACGATTTAGTTCATACTGAATCCGTTTTGTGAAATGTTCAATGTATTGAAAATGATTGAATCCAATGTATTTTTTATACCTTGTTTGTTGCAGTTTTTCTAAAATTTGATCGGCATTCAAAGTATCCAACCATTCCATTAAAGTCTTCCAAGGAATAAAGACGGATTGTTTCATCAATAAAGGACGGATTTGTTCGGGTTTTGATTGAAAGTATTTTTTCAATCGATAAATAATCTGAATGTTCTCTAATTCGATGACAATCTTTACTATCTCATTCATCTTCTTTTGCGTATCTTCATGACCAAATTGGCGAATGTACATCATCATTTCTTCATCCATTCTTTCATGAAGCCGATGTTCTAAGGTCACAAAGTCTAATTCCTCAATTGGCTTTGAACGATAAAGTTTTAACACCGTCGCATACGCTGTTCCCTTTAATAAATGCAAGAGTTCTTCAAAATCAGATACTTCACTTAAACCCATAAAATCAAAACTACTGTATTGCGAAACATACAAGGGCATATGGGTGATTAAATCTTCCTTTGAAACCGAGTTATTGGAGGATAAAGCACGAATCTTCATCATAATCAATTCTATTTCTGTATTCGCCATTAAATTATGAACGAGATGCTTCCCGTCTGCTTCCATATAACGAATAAGTTTATTGATGCGATGAAAAATTTCCGTTCGAATTAGAACCTCCAATTGACCACGATGAATGGCCTTCACATTAATTCCTGTTAAGCAATCATGAAAGAGTTCGCTGTTTTGTAAAAAAGTAGCGACTTCCGCTTCACTTTTTTTATTGAGTAAACTCAAATAATCACTTTCTTGCAAGCGATGACCATACATGGAACGAACTTTTGCCATGATGGCATTATGAGAACTACTCATGGTCCTCTTCCAAAGAAGTAACACGCTTGATAAGCATTGTGATCCACTCTTCGCGATGTTCAAGAAATTGTTTTTCAAGCTTCTTTTTGTTGGCAGTGAAATTAAGTTCCAAACGTTTTTTTTCATCCGCTGCTTCTTGTACCATATCTTTTTCCTTTTGTTCAAGGGTTTCATTCACTTTATCCCAAGCTTCTTTAGAAAGTCGTTGTTCTTCAACTGCAATTTTAGCTAGAAGTTGGTTTTTTTCTTCATGAGCGGCCGCCACTTCCTTCCTTGTTTTTTCATCTAAATCAAGGAGTTTTTTAATTTGTTCGAGCTCCATATTTGTCCTCCATACAACAAATTATTATAACTCTCATTTTGAACATCGCACTTTTTTTCATGTATTTTACACAATTTTCTAGTCTAAATAAGCAAGTCCAATAAAAAGAGTGTAGTGATTACACTCTTTCTTGTATTCTTAAGCTTCTTGCTCGTCTTGTATGCGCTTCTTCATTTGAAGCTTGGCATAACGTGTTTGAGCATCTTGTAAAGCCTTATCGAATAGCTTATTCGCTTCTTCTTCACCCTTAATCTTCACTAAGTTGAAGTAACGTCCTTCATTCATTAAGAAGTCTTTGAACTTATCCCACTTAGGTGTGCGAGAATCAAGCGTTAACGGTTTTTGATTACGTGGATCATAGCGGTAAAGAACTGTATAACCACATTCAACAGCGTTCTTTTGAGTAACCGGCATGTTAATCAAGCCACCTTTAATACCTTGTTCAATACATGGCGCATAAGCAATCACGATGGAAGGTCCCTTATACGATTCGGCTTCCTTGAAAGCCTTGATGGTTTGTGCTTGGTTAGCTCCCATCGAAACAGATGCTACATAAGCCGTACCATATTCCATAAAGATTTGACCTAAGTCTTTCTTCGCTAATGCTTTACCACCGGCGGCGAACTTCGCAATGGATGCGGCTTGTGAGGACTTCGAAGATTGTCCACCTGTATTGGAATAAACTTCGGTATCTAAGACAAGCACGTTTACGTCTAAGTTATTGGCCATGACATGGTCTAATCCACCATAACCAATATCATAAGCCCAACCATCACCACCGACAATCCAAACCGACTTCGATACTAAATCATCTTCACAAGCCAATAGTTCTTTAACAGCTTCAACTTTCGATGCCTTAACGTGTTCTACTAAGCTTGCCTTAATCTTACGTTGTTCTTCACGCTTATCATTCGCTGCTAAGTAAACTTCAAAATCAGCCTTCAATTCCGGTTCAACTGTATCTAAGTTATCTTCCATAATTTTTAAGATATGCGCTGACTTATAGGCATTAGCAATAGCCATACCAAAGCCATATTCTGCATTGTCTTCAAATAAGGAGTTAGCCCAAGCCGGACCATCATTATTTACGTCAGTCACAAATGGAGAAACCGGCGTTGCGGAGCAGTAAATCATCGAACAGCCTGTCGCATTCGCAATAATCATATCCTTACCAAATAATTGCGTTGCTAAACGGTAATAACCGGCTTCACCACAACCCGGACAGGCACCGGATACTTCAAAATAAGGCATCATTAAGGAAACACCCGCTTCCGTATTGTTATTACCAAATTCCGGCTTATAAGTAACTTCTTTATATAAGTAATCCGCCAAGGCTTGTTGTTCACGTTGGGTATTAATATCCTTAGCACTTAATGCGTCCACCGGACATACCGTGATACATACACCACAACCCACACAGTTTTCCGTTGATACTTGAATACGGAACTTCAAACCAGCTTCTTTAGCACCCTTATAAGCAGGAGTTGGATCTTTGTAAGTTAGCTCAAGCTTATTAGCTTTAGCGATTTCATCCGCCTTCGCTAATTCCTTTTCATCCATTAAAACGGAACGAATTGTGGCATGAGGACAAGCAAATCCACACTTACCACATTCAATACATTTATTCACATCCCATTCCGGAACGAAAGCACCCACGCTTCTTTTTTCTAAGAAAGCTTCATTGCTACGAACAGAGCCATCTAATATACCTTGTTCAACAAAGGTTGATACCGGCATATTATTACCGTCTAAGGCATTGATACGTTGTGCAAATTCATCGTAATAACGATCACCTGTTTCATTGTATAAAGCCTTTGAGTAAGTTAAATCAGCCCAAGCTTTATCAACCGGAACTTCAACTAAACCATCAGCCCCAGCTTCAATTGCACGAATATTCGCATCCACAACCTCTTGCCCCTTACGAGCATACGTTTTTTCAGCTGAATGTTTCATCAAGTCAAGCGACTTATCATAAGGCATGATTCGTTCATTAAGCTTGAAGAAAGCCGATTGTAAGATGGTATTTGTATGACGACCCATGCCTGTTTCTTGCGCCAGCTTTGTCGCATTGATGATATACCACTTTGCTTTCTTCTTTGCCAAAGTGGCTAATAAACGATTGGGCATACGACTAACAATTTCATCAGCAGGAATCATGGTATTCAATAAGAAAGTGCCACCTTCTTTTAAATCACGAACCATATCAAATTGGAAACAATAGGATTCTTGTGAACAAGAAATAAATTCAGCTTTATCAATGTAATAAGGAGAATGAATGGGTGACTTACCAAAACGTAGATGAGAACGAGTTACCCCACCTGACTTCTTGGAGTCATATGCAAAATAAGCTTGGGAGTAAAGATCTGTATTATTACCGATAATCTTAACTGTCGATTTATTGGCACCCACCGTACCATCTGATCCTAAACCATAGAATAGACAAGAAGTATAATCACTATCCACTGAAATTGGTGCTTTCGCCAAGGATAAATTCGTGACATCATCATCAATACCGATTGTGAATTCTTCCTTTGGATTACTCTTCTTTAATTCTTCATAAACGGCATTAATGTCTGATGGGTTTGTGTCTTTAGAAGATAAACCGTAGCGACCACCAATAATAGTTAGGTCTTTGTGTTTACGTAATGCTGAAACAACATCTAAGAACAATGGTTCACGAGAGCCTTGTTCCTTGGTACGATCTAGTACCGCAATGCTCTTAACACTAGCCGGTAAAACATCCTCTAACATCTTTGCTGAGAATGGACGGTATAAGTAAACCTTAACCAAACCAACTTTTTCACCACGCTTGACCAACGTATTAATCGTTTCTGTGATTGTATCGGTTACAGAACCCATTGCAACGATAACACGTTGTGCATCAGGTGCGCCTGTATAAACAAATGGTGCATAAGTACGACCCGTATAATCCGATACCTTCTTCATGTAAGAAGCTACAATTTCTGGAATTTGTTCAAAATGACTATTTTGGGCTTCAGCGGCTTGGAAGAAAATATCATCATTTTGCGTACCACCACGGACAACAGAATTGCCATGTGGATTTAAGGCATGCTTACGAAAAGCAACTAATTTTTCTTGATTAATTAATGACTTTAAAAAATCATAATCCATCACTTCAATCTTGTCGATTTCATGTGATGTACGGAAACCATCAAAGAAATGCATAACCGGTGCACTTGCTTCGATGGCAACAGCATGCGCTACACCAGCTAAATCCATACAATCTTGAACAGAGTGGGAACACATTTGAACAATTCCCGTTTGACGAGCCGCATAAATATCAGAATGGTCACCAAAGATACTCAGGGTATGGGTAGCTAAAGTACGAGCAGCCACATGTATAACCCCCGGTAACATTTCTCCTTTTAATTTATAAATATTTGGAATCATCAATAATAATCCCTGTGAAGCAGTAAATGTAGTGGCTAAAGAACCGGCTTGTAAAGCACCATGGATGGCACCGGCCGCACCACCTTCTGATTGCATTTCAACAACCTTAACACGATCATTAAAGATATTTTTACGACCTGCCGTTGACCAAGCATCAACATTTTCCGCCATTGGTGACGATGGCGTAATTGGGTAAATTCCGGCTACTTCTGTAAACGCATAGGCAGCATGCGCTGTGGCTGTATTACCATCCATCGCTTCGAATACTTTCTTATGTTCTGTACTCATTTTGTCCTCCTTGATATAAATTAATTATAGTCCTTTCGCATTGAAAATAAAGGATTTTTGCTTTAGATGGTACACTCATTAGTTAAAAATAGACATGTAATATCTATATGATAACTATTTCACGGCAGAAAATAGGTCAAAAGAATAGAATATCCCTCTTTTCTTAAGCAGAAAAAGACAGCATTTCCTATGAAATACTGCCCTTTTAATCCGGAAACTTCTATTTATTGTCTTCAACAATCGTCTTCGCGGCAATACGACCTGAAACAAAGATTTCAACAATCGCATTACCACCTAAACGGTTACCACCATGGATACCGCCGGTTACTTCACCGGCCGCATATAAGCCCTTGATAGCTTTACCATCTTTATCAAGGACATGGCGCTTGCTGTCAACCAATAAACCACCCATTGTATGGTGCGTTGAAGGGGCTATTAGACGAATCTTTAACTTAACACCATCTAATGTGTATGTTTCCGGCTTGTACTTACCATTAGCGTCCTTTTCAGCCTTGCCAATCAAACTTGTCCAACCTGTTTTGGTTGGGTTTAAGTTCTTATCTTGACCAGTCATTAAAGCCTTATCATATTCCATGATTGTCTTCTTCACTTCTTCAGCATTAGTTTCTAAGCCAAGCTTCTTGAATAAGTCACCTAATTGATCCACTGTACGAGTGTATTGACGATTCTTTACATCACTATTCCACAAAGTAAGATCTTCATCCTTTGGTGTACCGTATGGGTATGGACCAGGAATATTGTGATCGTTATTAGCAATTTCAATAACTGTACCATTAGAACCTTCAAAGCTAACACCATTATCAAATTCACCTAAAGATAGAACGTCGCGCTCCCCTGCTTCATTAACATAACGCTTTCCTGTCTTAGGATTCACATGAATCGCATAGTCGCCACCACCGAAAGCAAGGTTACCATTATCGACCCAAGAAATAGGCATTAATTGTGTATAACCCATACCGGTTAATTGCGCTCCGACCTTTTGTGCCATATCCAAGCCGGCACCGACTAAGCTAGAACGATTGGTGGTCTTAGTGGAATCCGTAATGGCACCATCTTTCCAGTATTTATTTGTTTCTTTAACACGCTTGATATTAGCGGCGTAACCACCAGTCGTTAAAACAACACCCTTCTTAGCGTGTAAGACAACTTCTGTACCATCGTATTTCTGTGCCTTTACACCCGTTACTTTACCATTTTCAACAATCAATTCCATCGCTTTTGTGCGTAATAAAATCTTATTCTTATCATGGTTTTCAACGGTCTTTAATAATGTATTCTTTGTCGGAACAAAGTATGTATTCCATACCGATTTACCCTTCTTATTGGCACCATCCCGATCAGGAACACCATCCTTATTTAAGTCCGAGCCTAAGAAGTCATTTTCACGATTCCATAAAGCACCCACGATTGTCGGTTGAATGGAGTTATCAAACATAGCTCCTTGTGATTCTAACCAGCCCTTAAGATCTTGACCGCCATTAACGAATTGCGATACTAATTCATAGTTACCATAAATCCATTCAGTCTTCTTCGCATTTGGTCTTAAACCACCATAATATGTTTGGAAGATGTGCAAATTAACCGTTGAGAACAATGGTAATTCTGTTTCAGCTGTACCAGCGACTAACTTAGGTTGTGCCCAATTGATGTAAGCCTTAATTTCTTTCTTTAAGGCTTGTAATGTACCCAGATACTCCTTATGCACACCAGCTTTCGATAATTCATTGATATCCCCGGCCACAAACGCATGATTTTTGAAGTAATTACCATCAAACTCTTTTTCATTCCAATTTAAGATGGTCTTAAGAATGGTGATATTACCAGCAGCTTGTTTTACCTTCTTATAGCTCTTGCCTTTGTAAGTACCTGTTGTCGCATTTGGATTCGTTGCATCCCAAACTAAATACTTTTGAACCGATTGAAATTGACCACCGGAAGCGACTGTATTACCACCAATTTCAACATTTTCTTCAACCACAACAACACTATTACCGGATTGTGCCGATTGAACCGCCGTAGCCATACCTGCTCCACCTGCTCCAACAACAACCACATCATAAGTTTCTTCTATCTTTTGACCAGCTTTACGAACCACTTTATTTTTCTTAAAGCCCTCTAAATCACTAGCCTTTGCCTGTGAAGCCGCATCCACTAAGGCATTCTTAAAGCCAACGGAAGTAAATGTTGCACCGGAGACAACATCAATACCGGCCCCATTCGCTTTCTTGGCATCATTTACCAAATGATTAAAAGCAGGTTTACCGATGTGGGCTGTTTCTTTACTGCTATATTTAATATCTTCGATGCCATCCTTTGAGAAAGTAACTCTCAGAGAAATTAATCCATTATAACCATTTCCTTTACCTGCGTAAGTACCCTCTTTGTAAGTAATTGGAACATTCTTATGTTCAGCCTTACCGCCATCTTCTTTAGCACCGGCCTTCTTTAAAGCATCAACAACCGCTTCCACAATCCCCTTAGAAGTAATAGTAGCACCAGATACAGTGTCTACATTTGCACGGTTGGCTTTTTCAATTGCCTTTGGAATTTGTTCTAAAGCAGGTTTTGCGATGCTTTCTGTTTCTTTTTGTTCTGTAACCTTGACGGTTTCAATCTTATCTTTTGAAACCTTTACAGAAACCTTGATATCTCCATTTCGTCCTTTACCTATACCTTCATAGGTACCGGCTTTATACCTACCTTGATTTGAACAACCAACAAGTGTTAAAGCCATAACTAAGCTCAAAAACAAATTGATTTTTTTCTTCATTTTTCCTCCCTGCATATAGCTATATGCACATTCATCTTAGCAAAGCCTTCACATTGTTACAACTATAATATGTATGGCTTTCCATTTTTCGATAAGGAATAAGTAAAGGATGAATTGTGCATAAAAAAGAACAATTCTTTTATTGTCCTTTATTGCTTCATAGTTTTCATGACCGCTTTGATTTGAGCCTCACTTGGTTTACGACCCATCTGCATAAACATCGCACGAATCATCTTTTCGTTTACAGGTGGATTTTCTTTCAATTGCTTTTCAAATGCACGTCTTGTTAAGAAAAAAGTAACGATAGCCGATACGACCGCCCCTGCTAAAAACATCCCTAATGAACTAAAAAATTCTGGCATCTAATTTACCTCGCTTTTACCTGCTTATTCTATCTATTTTTTAACGGACTTTCAAGTTCTTAATATGGCAAAATAAATCTTTGTCCATTAAATGATGTTCCATTACATCACGAATAAAACGATTATCATAATGACAAATCTCATCCGCCACTTTTAAACTCGGATAACCTGTTCCTCTTTGTAAATAATCATCCGTTACAATCGAATAGACTCTCTCTTCTAGTATCTTTTCACCATTTACGAAAAGACAATTTTCTTTTTCTTCCACATTGGTACTAAAACTCAATGTACCTAAAACATTTCCTCGAAAACCAGGTCCCTTTCCCGATTGACGAATATGATCTTCTACCTTTGATAAATAATAGGCTTCTAAGATTTCTTTTCCCTTTATTTCATACATGGTTGGATTAAGTTTCGATGGGAAAGTTTCTAACAATGATTTTTGACTAACCGGACGAAGGAGAGAATGGTTCGCAATACCATGGTGCATTACAGCCAAATCTTGTCCATAATCCTTCCATAAAGCATCACAAAGAAAACGCATCAGCTCACAAGAATGAAAAGCATCAAAAATTAACTCATCATAAACTTCCATTTCCTTTTCTAAAATGGCGTCTGCTTTATTTAAATAGATATTCATTTGTTTATCAAAGCTAGAACTTCTTTCATCGGCTAAAACAAGCTGTTCACTTTTCAAAAAATGAATACCATCTTCCAAAACATCTAGTGTCAAAACATCTAAAAATTCACCTTTACCACCTTGCAAATAACGATTAGAACAAATCTTTTGATGGGAATGACCACCTAAGATAAAATCAATCTCTTTAAAATTATCTAAAATCTTTTCATCCACAAAATAACCACTATGGGAAAGTAAAAGACAATAATCATACTGCCCTTTTCTTTCATCCAAAACTCTTCTTAAACACGCAAAAGGTTCTTGTATTTTCAGATGAGCCATCACCATAAAATTGTTATAACCATTTTCTTTTAAATGTTCGTTGTAATAAGGCGTTATCCCTATCACTAAGATGGTCTTATCCAAGACTTTTAAGAGCTTACTAGACGGAAGATGTGGTAATGGTTGATTCAATTCATCACTTAAATTAGCAGAAATATAAGGGAATTTTTTGAATAAATCTTTCAGATGAACACCTAAATCCGCTTCATTATTTCCAACTGTTAATACATCCGGTTGACAAAGGGATAATAACTCCAAAGCCATTTGACCATGATCAGCACTTACGATTTTATGACTAATATCCGTATAATCACCAGCATCTAAGTAGAAATCATTCTTTGTTCTATGTTTTTGTAAATACACAAATACATTCTCTAAAAAAGAAAATTGGCTATGAATATCATTTGTATGAAATATCTTTATTTGCACGGCTTTATTCTATCAAATTTCCATGAAATGAAAAGTCGCAAAAGCATAGAAAAAGTCAGAGGTTGATATGTTCCCTCTTATGTAGAGGTGGGTATTCTTATTTCCTCTTTAGGATTCTTGATTCAATCAAGCATTCAACACCGAGGTCCTAGTCAGAATTCCCTTATATCGAAATGTTAGAAAAATACAAATCCTCTGACAAGTTTATTATAAGAATTAGATTTCTGTTTTACCAGTCTTTTATTTCTTTTTAATTATGATAAAATACAAGCTTATTCTTCTGCTTTCTTAAATTCAACAATTTCCGGATATTTCTTTAATGTATCAATATCTCGATCATTTAATGGACGATAAATATTATAAGAATATCGATTTAAAGATTTATTTGTTTTGGTTTCATTATGAACATCAAAATAACCAATCCATCTTTCTTTTGAATTTGCGCCTATTTTATAGTACTTATCAATAACACTTTTACGATACCTTTCCATAATATCCACAACTTCTTTATACTGATCCATTTTATTGACCGGAATACGAACTTGCAACTTATAGCCTTCATATTCCTCAACGCTATAAACCAGTTCTTCACCGACTTTTAATTTATACTGATTAGCCAAACCAAAACCTTTGGTTATTCTACCCGCAAAAGCAATGCCAAAACTAAGTATAATGGCTAAAATAAAGCTAATAACATTATTTTTTGATAAGGTAATCTTCCGACGATATACGAACATCGCCACCACATACGCCGCTAGTAATACCAATATCTGAACACTCACTGCAACAAACGGTATATTCCAATACTGGAAAGCGATTGCCATCATCAAACCAAACAAGTAGACATGAACGATAAATGGGTAGGCCATAACATCGTTAGAAACCAATTCCGCATTTTCACTAGAACGACGAATGAAGTAACGAGTCAAGCCAACCGTCGCAATTATTCCGTAAATAAGCAATAAAGTAATCGTAAACCAAGGCGGATAAAACGCACTATTAAAAGTATACATATTTGTTTTCCCTAAGAAAATTCTTAAGAAAATTCTTTGGACATCCTCCGTAACCATGATTTCCGGTGAAAATAACTTAAATAATTGACTAAACCAAGCAACACTCCAACCATTTTTACCCGCCACCAAAGAATAGGAGAAAGATTCTTGTAAGTAGAAAACAATCATGAAGACAAACGAATACGCAAACGTCATCACCACCCCATCAAATATATTATTTGCGACTAAAAACAACACACTATGTATCAAAAGTAACACTAGGATAATAACTGCCATATAAATAATATAAATAATGAAATATTGAAAAGGTTGAATCGTAGTCCTTAAAATTGACTGGGCTAATAAAGTGACCAATAACCAGTTCATGAATACAAACACCCACGCAAAACCAATTGTTGTTACTAATAAAGTCTTACGACTAAGGGGAAGTGAAAAATACTGATCTGCACTTTTTCGTCTTTGGTAAACTGAGAAAAAGATACCCGGCAAAACAAAACTCAAAATAAGCGCTAAAATAAAGGCAATGGAAGCGACCTTAATTAAGCGATCGTAATTCGATTCCCAGCTTGATAATAACGGGGTAAAACAAATCGCAAAGAAGATAAGCGTTAAAAAGTTCCATAGTATTCTCTTTGATTGATAAAGATACTTAAAATAGGCCTTACTCATCTAAGCTTCCTCTACTTTCTAATTCATAAATAAATAATTCTTCAAAGTTCACCGGTAATACATCCAACAGTAATGGATTTAAGTTATTAAGTTCTTCTTGAACCTCTTGTTTTGAACCACGGATAACCAACTGATAAACATGACCTTCTTTTTCAAAATGAAGAACATCGAAATTCTTGAAATCATTGGCTGTGAAATCATGTTTAAAAACCAGCTGATATTTATTCAAATCATCCCTAGAATCCAACAAATCCCCTGTACGAAGAAGCTTTCCGCCCTCTAAGATACCAAATGAATCACAAATATCTTCCAATTCTTTCAAGCTATGCGATGAGATAATAACGGTTAACTGCTCACTTTCAACCAGTTGTGCTAATACCTTCTTAAATTTCAAACGAATTAAAGGTTCTAAGCCATCGTAAGCCTCATCCAGAAGCAATAGCTTTGGTTGAATGGATAAAGCAAACAATAACGCTACTCTTCTTTTGTTTCCCTTGGATAAAGTGGAGATGGTCATCTCCTCTTTTAATTCAAACATCTTTAGAAAACGATTGTAATTTTCTTTAGAAAAGGAATATAAGTTCTCGTAAAAAACTCTTTGACCGGCAATAGTAGAACCGGTTGGAAAGTACAAATCATCAGACACAAACGCAATTTCATTACGTATGTTCGCATCTAAATAGGTATTTTTTCCTTCAAATAAAATTTCGCCATCGTTCAATCGATACACTCCCGCAATAGTACGAAGTAAAGTCGATTTTCCTGCTCCATTGATACCAACCAAACCGAAGATAGAACCGGTTGGTATGGTTAAATCCAATTCACGCAAAACACTGTTTGGACCAAAGGCTTTTGTTCCTTTTTTGATTTCAAGCATGTCCTTCCTCCCTATATAGTTTTTGAATGATTGCTTCTAAACACTGTTGGCTCATTCCATTTCTTTGGAATGGTCTTAGAAAGTCTAAAATTTCATCCTCCACACTTTGTTCAACATTGATTTTTGCGACATAAACACCTTTTTTAGGAATGTTGTACACAAAACCCTGTTTTTCTAGCTCACTATACGCTTTCATCACTGTATTGGGATTAATCCCATTATCTTGAGCTAGTTGTCGAACCGATGGCAAACGATCTTCTTCCTTCAAAATACCAACTTCAATGAAACGGATCATCTGATTCTTAATTTGTTCTTGAAGAGGTATCTTGGATTGTAAATTTAATAGAAACATGTTACCTCCATCTGTATTAACTGTACTATCTGTATTAACTATATGATACAGTGATTCCCTTTGTCAATAAAAAAAGCACCTGAAAGTGCTTAAAAAATTTATTTTTCTTCTTTAACAGCAATACCAAGAATATCCAATTGCTTAGTATCCACTACATTAGGACTTTGTGACATCAAATCCATAGAAGAATTCGTTGTTGGAAAAGCCACCACATCACGAATATTATCCGTACCAGCTAAACACATGACCAAACGCTCTAAGCCAATCCCCACACCACCATGAGGTGGGGCACCATATTGGAAAGCTTCTAAAAAGAAACCAAACTTTTCTTTCGCTTGTTCTAAAGTTAAGCCAATGGCTTCAAACACCTTAGCTTGCAAGGCTTGATCATGAATACGAATTGAGCCTGATAATAATTCATAACCATTAAGAACTAAGTCATAAGCTCGAGATAATACACGCTCTGGATTAGACGTCATATAAGGAATATCTTGTTCACGAATAGCGGTGAAAGGATGATGCGTCGCTACCCAACGTTGTTCCTCTTCTGAGTATTCAAACATTGGGAAATCGGTTATCCAAACAAAATGGTCATTTTCTCCTTCCGGAACCAAATTCAATTCTTTACCAAGACGAACACGTAAAGCCCCCAAAGCACTTAAGCTACGATTTTTTATACCTGAAATAATGAATACCAAACCATTGTTTTGAACTTGAAACCTTTCATCTAAAGATTTTAATTCTTCCTCGCTAATTACTTTACGAATCGAACCTGTATAAGCATTTTTTTCTTTTTTCAAATAAGCTAGAGCTTTAACTCCAAAGCCATGTCTTACAAATTCTTGAAGTTGATCGAGTGTCTTACGAGAATACTTATCGGCTACGTTTTCAAAGTATAAGGCCCCAATCACTCCTTTAACACTTAATCCTTCTTGGAAACCGACAAAGTCCGATTTAGAAAAGATGTCTTTTACATTTTGAATTTCATTTCCAAAACGTAAATCCGGTTTATCACAACCAAAACGATTTAAGCTATCAAAATAAGAAATTCTTTTAAATGGTGTCTTTAGGTCGATTCCTTTGGTTTCTTGCCAAATGGTCTTCATCAACTTTTCAACCACCGCAAAGATGTCTTCTTCATCCGCAAAACTCATTTCAATATCAATTTGGTTAAATTCAGGTTGCCGGTCTGCTCTTAAGTCTTCATCTCGGTAACAACGAGCAATTTGATAGTATTTATCCAATCCAGCAATCATACATAATTGCTTATAAATCTGGGGTGATTGTGGTAAAGCCCAAAACTTTCCTGGATAAATACGGGATGGCACTAGGTAGTCACGTGCCCCTTCCGGGGTTGAACGAGCTAATGTCGGTGTATCGACTTCTAAAAATCCCTCTTCTTCCAATACCCTTCTTGCAACAGATTTCACTTTTGCTCTTAACATTAAATTCTTTTGTAAGATTGGTCTTTTTAAATCCAAATAGCGATATTGAAGACGGGTTTCTTCTAAAGAATCACAATCATCTTTAATTGGAAATGGTGTCGTCTTGGCGGTATTTAAAACACACATCTTAGAAACAAGAACCTCAATATCTCCCGTTTCAAGCTTTGGATTCGAATCTTTACGAAGGGCTACTTTTCCTTCTACTTGTAAAACATATTCGCTACGAATATCCTTTACTTCCGGAATATCTTCTTCTTGAATGACCAGTTGAACCAAGCCTGAGCGATCTCTTAAATCCACAAACACCATCGATCCGAAATTTCTTCTTGTGTGAACCCAGCCAACCAATTGAACACTTTTTCCAATATCTTCTTTTCTTAAACTTCCATTTTCCCGATTTCTAAGCATTTTCTTTATCCCAGCTTTCTAATTTTTTAACTAATTCTTGACGTTCAATCGTTACCTGGGTCTTATCGCTTGTTCGCTTAACATTCACCTTATGATTCTTAACCTCATCCTCACCAAGAATAATGACATACTTGGCATGATTACGATCGGCAGACTTAAATTGTGATTTTAAGGATCTTGGTAGTAAGTTCGCTTCTGTATGAAAACCATTCTGCCTTAACTCCTGCGCCAGCTTTAAGACTTCTAAACTAACATCTCCTAAACCGATTACATAAGCATCACAAGTATTATCTTCGCCAAAATCATGACCTTCATCACTTGCTAAAGAAATTAATCTTTCCATTCCAATCGCAAAGCCAATACCCGACATATCTGGTCCACCATAATATTCCACAAAGTGATCATAACGACCACCCGCAAAAATCGTTGCTTGGGCACCACTATCTTCACGGGTTGAAACCACTTCAAACACCGTATGTGTGTAATAATCCAAACCACGCACCAAGCGATCATCCACTTCATAAGGAATACCCAAAGCAGCCAAGGCGGCTAAAACACGATTGAAATAGTCCCTTGATTCTTCATTTAAATACTCCATTAGACGAGGCGCATTGTGCAAACATTCTTGATTATGATCCACCTTACAATCCAAGATACGTAATGGATTTTGTTCATAACGACGATGACAATCGGTACATAAATTTTCTAAATGTGGTTTAAAGTGTTCCTTTAAAGCTAGACGATAATTCGCTCTTGACTCATCATCCCCTAAAGTATTAATTAAGACCTTAATGGAAGAAATACCCATTTGTTTCACAATGTCATAGCCTAAAGCGATTGTTTCAGCATCTAATTCAGGAGATTTAGCACCAATATTTTCAACCCCAAATTGAGTGAATTGACGTTGTCTTCCTTTTTGTGGGCGTTCATGGCGGAACATCGCTCCTAAATAATACAAACGAGCCGGTAATTCCATAAAACCATATAATTTATGTTGATCAAAAGCACGAATCACCCCTGCTGTTCCTTCCGGTCTTAGGGTATACGATTCATCTCCCGTCGCAAAAGTATACATTTCTTTATTGACCATATCGGAAGAATCATTTTCTCGTTTGAAAACCCTCGTTTCTTCAAAATATGGTGTACGAATTTCTTTATAACGGTATTTTTTTGTTGTTTGGCGGATTACTTCTTCCACATAGTGCCACTGTTTCATTTCTTTTGGCAAAATATCGTAAGTTCCTCTTGGTGTTTGATAACTCATAACTTCATCCTTTCTTAATCAATAAAAACGTCCTTAGAAAAGGACGCTGATGCGCGGTACCACCTTAATTCATGAACTTAAGTCCATGCTCTCTAACCTTAACGCAGTATCACGTACTTTCCTACTCTTTTCAGAAAATCTTCTCCCGAGTGTCCCAAACAATTCAACCATCAATGCTTACACCAAACCATTGTCGCTAAATTGGTTTCCTTGTTCTTTTCTCTTTCTTTGAATTGTCTTCGTCATTATACACTATTTTTCAAAAGAAAAACCTGCTTTATAGCACAGGTCTTAATAAATCGCTCTTTCCACCGATAGAATGGAATCAATTTTACGAATATTTGCCATTAAATTCTCTAACTGCTCCAAATTTTTTACACGAACCGACATCGTGAAGCGAGCGGTTAAGGTTTCATGATTAGTCGTCGCATTGATAGCTTCTAAATTTAATCGACATTGTGAAACAACGGTTACGATATCCGTTAGTAAAAAGTTACGATCACTGGCGATGACCAACAAATCAGTTTGGTAAGTTTGATCAACTTCTCTATCCCCCCAATAGACATCAATTAAATGAGCTCCTTTGTGCTTTGCGTTTGGACAAATGGTTCGATGCACCTTCACCCCTTCCGTCTTGGTGATATTACCAACGATTTCATCATTGTACACCGGTAAACAACAATGCGCTAAAGACATTTTGATCGAATCGATACCCGGCACCACTAAACCGGACTTTGATACTTTCTTAACCGCCGCTTTATTTAAGGAACGAGATAAGTTCATATCTTCTGCCACCCTGGACTTTTGGTTTGTTAAACGCTCAGCCACTGAGCTAACACTAATATTTCTGGTCGCAATCCCATACATCAACTCTGTATAATTTGAAGCTTGTGCCTGCATTGAGTTACAAACATCCATGATTTTTGCTTTATCCATGTATTCTTTCGCATCAAAACCACGTTTTCTCAATTCTTCGCTCAATAAACGTTCACCATCTGGAACACGATCTTCTTTTAATTGTGATTCTTTCTTTTGGAAATAAGCTTTAATCTTATTCTTAGCTTGATTGGTCTTAACAACATTTAACCAGTCTTCTGATGGTCCTGTTCCTTTTTGAGTGCGAATATTGACCACATCTCCAGTATGAAGGGTCGTGTTTAAAGGAACCATAGCATCATTCACAATCGCACCAACGGTTGTATGACCAACATCGGTATGAATCCGATACGCAAAGTCTAAAGGAGTTGCCCCACTTGGTAAATCAATGACTCTTCCTTTTGGTGTCATCACATAAACATTGGCTTCAAATATATCCTTTTGTAAAGTTTCCATGTATTCGGAAGGACTGGAATTTTCTTCTGAATAAATCGCAAAATCTTTAAACCATGATAGCTTGGCTTCAATTTCTTTATTGGCGGTATGTTTGTCATATTTCGTTCCTTCTTTATAACGCCAATGAGCCGCAATACCTTTTTCCGCTATGGCATCCATTTCTTCTGTACGGATTTGCACCTCAAAAATCTTACCCGAATCACCAATTATTGTTGTATGCAAAGATTGATACATATTTGGTTTCGGAACCGCAATATAATCCTTTAAACGACCGGGAATCGGCTTATAAGTTGCATGAATATAACCTAATACTTCATAACAATTCAATTCTGTTTTTGTTACAATGCGGATTGCTAGCAAATCTAAGATTTCATCAAAGCGCTTATTCTTTTTTTTCATCTTTCGATAAATGGAATACAAATGCTTTGAACGCCCGAAAATACGGAATTCCAAATGATTTTCTTTTAAAATCTTTGAAATATTTTGAATCATCACATTCACATTATGATCACGTTCGGTTTTCTTAGCTTCCACTAAATGTGCAATACGGTAATATTCGTCACGGTTTAAATAATAAAAGCTTAAATCTTCTAGTTCATTCTTAATGGTCGAAATACCCAAGCGATGAGCAATAGGCGTGTACACATCCAACGTCTCTGATGCAATTCTTTTTTGGCTTGCTTCAGTTTGAAATTGAAGTGTGCGCATATTATGCAGACGATCGCAAAGCTTAATTAAAATGACACGTATATCTTTGGCCATCGCAATAAAAATTTTACGATGGTTCGCCGCTTGATATTCAGGGTCATCTTTCCCCTTGTATTCTAAAGTGCCAATCTTTGTGACAGATTCCACCAAGGAAGCGACTTCTTCACCAAAATCTTCAGCTAACACACTTTTTGAAACACCACAATCCTCAATGACATCATGCAAAAAACCGGCGCTAATCGTCTGTGGATCCACTCGTAAGGTAGCCAAGATATACGCCACATTCGCTAAATGAATAAAATAAGGTTCCCCACTTTTACGAAATTGACCAGCGTGTTTTTCAATGGCGTAATTAGCCGCCTTTTCAATCAAGGAGAGAGATTCTTCTTGATGAATGTAGGATTTAGCTTCTTCTAAAACATCCGATACACCGGGATTATTCATGAATTGTTTCATCTCTCCTCCTTTCATTCCAAGAAAGCAGCGATAGTTCGCTGCTTTGCTTTATTGATCGCTTAATTCCACCATACTAAAGACATCGTAATCTTTTAACACTTCTCTTCCTTCCATGCCATTACCATATAACTCAATGATAAAAGCACAACCAGCAACCGTACCACCTAGTTCTTCAACCATTTCACAAGTTGCCTTTGCAGTACCGCCTGTTGCCAATAAGTCATCCACGATTAAAACACGTTGTCCAGATTGAATGGCATCTTTATGCATAAACACTTCGTTAGTACCATATTCCAAAGTATAGCCTTTCGAAATAGTTTCGCGAGGTAATTTTCCCGGTTTGCGTACGGGAATAAAACCAATACCCATCTGTACAGCTAAAGGACAACCAAAAATGAAACCACGGCTTTCTGGTCCGACGATGACATCCGCTTTGACTTTTCTAGCATAGCTTTCTAATTGATTGGTTACTTCTTGAAATGCTTCTCCATTTTGAATCAATGGTGTAACGTCTCTAAACAAGATTCCCTTGCTTGGAAAATCCGGAATAGAGGCGATATAGTCTACTAAATTGAGTGCCATAATAATCTCCTTTTTTTTAAAATGCAATTGTATTATATCATTGTCACCATAAATCTTCGATAACCATTTGGATTTTCTCTTGATTCCGAAAAGAATTAATGGAAAGGGTGCCAATAAAGTGGGAAGCTTGTAAATTGGCTTGAATGCCTTTATTAGCATAAAGAATAGCTTCTACTTTTTCTCCATTTACTTTAAAACTGTATTTTTGCATAGAAGAATAGGCTTTAAATTCAATAGAATCCGGTTTTTCAATACAAATCAATGGCTCTTTCCATTCACTTGGATAAGGTTCTAAATTCATTAAAGCTTGCACTGCCTTAAAGCTTAAATCCTCCGGTTCCAAGACCAATACATCTTTGCCCTTATCTTCTTGACTTTCAAGCTGAAGATTGGCGACATAGGTTTGAAAAGCTGAAAAATTTTCTTCTGAAACACTTAAACCACAAGCCTGTTCATGACCACCAAAGCTTTCAAAAAACGCAAAGTCTTTTAAAGCTTCAAATAAATTCACACCCGGAACAGAACGACCACTTCCCTTGATAATATCACCATCGGTTTTCGTTAACACCAAACAAGGACGTTTAATTTGGTTTGTTATTCGACCTGCAATTTGCCCACAAATCCCTTCTAACAAATCTGGATCATAAAGAACTTCAATCGCTTTCCCCTGCACTTTATTTTCCAATTCTTTTGCTTTCAGTTGGGAAGCTTTTTTTCTTTCTTGATTGATTTGATCAATCTGCTTAGCCATTTTGTTTTGGGCTTCTTCATTCTTGGTTAATAAGTACTTGACTAATTGGTTCACATTCGCTAAATGGCTCATTCTTCCTAAACTATTTAACTTAGGAATAATAGTAAATTGAAGTGTTTGAACATCGATTTGACTACCCTTAGAAACTAATTTTTGCAAAGCGGGAACACAACCTTCTTGCAAATATTGAACTGCTTTTTGAATTAAAGTTCGTGTTTGTGCAAAGGGAGGCATCACATCCCCCAAGGCAGCAACCCCGGCTAAGGCAATCATTTCTTTGACTTCACCAATTAGATAATAAGAAATTTCTAAAGCCACTCCTGCTCCTGAAAAATAACGATACTCTTTTTCCATAAAAGTTGGATGCACAAGAATATCCACCGGAACCGGTTCTTCAATTTGGTGATGGTCGGTCACAATTACCTCAATACCCAGCTCTTTCGCTTTTTCCAAAGCGGGAAAGGCTTTTACACCATTATCCACTGTCAAAATCAAAGAATAACCTTTTTCTTTCGCCAGCTCAACCGTATGCACTTGTAAGCCATAGCCCTCTTTGACGCGGTCCGGAATATAATAACCATTTTTAATCCCATATTGATCCAAGCTATATTTCATGATACCGGTTGAACAAACACCATCACAATCATAATCGCCGGCAATTAAGACTTTCTCTTGTTTCTCTTTCGCCATTTTTAAACGCTCAACACACTTTAAAACACAATCAGCTTTGGAATATACAATTTCTCTAGGCGCTGATAAAACTTCTTGAATTTTGGTTTCATCTTCTGTCACCATGCTTAATAGCTTACCCACTAAGTTTTCTACGGGATAAGGATTATATTCTATCTTTTGTTTATTCCACATCATTTTTCACCATTTCCTTAAATTGATGACCACGGTCTTCAAAGTTTTTAAAAGCATCGTAAGAAGAAGCGGCTGGCGATAATAAAATCATTCTTCCTTGATTCGTAATCTTTTTCGCTAGTGAAACAGCTTCTTTCAACGTTTCTACTGCATAGAAATTCTTTTCTTTCTTTCCTAATTCCGAAAGAATTCTTTTTCCTGTCGCATACATGAAAATATAGTGGTACATTGGATGGGTTTGAATGTAATTCTCTAATGCCTGATAATCAATGCCACGATCCATACCACCAATTAAAATGGTTTGTACCAAGGGAAGGCTTTCAATAGCTTGAATACAAGATTGACCAATGGTGGAAATAGAATCATTCACATAATGAATGCCTTTATATTCACCTATGTATTCCAAACGATGTTCCAAAGGTTCAAATTCTTTTAGACCTTGTTCAATAGCTTTTCGATGCATCCCTAATTCCATAGCAATCGCCACTGCTATCGCCATATTTTGTTCATTATGATGACCAATTAATTTTGTCTTGGGCATAGTCATTTTAGCAACCGGATTGATGAAATACCCATCTTTCGCATAAACATCCTTTTGAAGATACCAAGCTTTCTGAAGCTTTGGTAAAAAATCCGGTAAATCAGGATGAACAATCGCTAAATCATTGTCTTGCTGGTAAGCATAGATATGGGATTTCGCTAAACCATATTTTGCAAAGCTACCATAATGATCCAAATGTTCTTCATAAAGATTTAAAAACACAGCAATATGAGGAGATACACGTGTATATTCCATTTGATGACAAGATAATTCAAAAACCGCCAAGGCACCTTGTTCCATAGCTTCGATTTCCTCGAAACATGGTTTACCGATATTGCCAACTAAAACCACTTTTTTCTCTTGTTTTAAAAGTGCATAGACTAAAGAGCTAGTGGTACTTTTACCCTTAGTACCAGTAATACCAATAACCTGTTCACGATACATTCTTAGAAATAATTCCGTTTGCGAGCTAATGGTTTCTAATTCTTGATCAGGTTTTAAAACGATACCTGGTGCTTTTAAGATGCAATCAAAATCTTGTAAGTTCACTTCTTCAATGGTCTTTAAAGTAGCTTTTTCATAGTTCTTTTGAAAAGCCGGTGAACCTTTTTGATCAATTAAAGTGAGTTCCATTTCCGGTAATAAATGGTGCAAAAAATAATACGATGATTCTCCTTCTTGACCTAAACCCCAAATCGCTATTTTTTTATCTTTGCATAAAGTTTTCCATTGTTCCAACATGCTTATTCTCCCCTAATAAATCCACTACATCTAATAAACTATCAAGTTTAAAATCAATCGCTTCCTTGAAGTCATTATCCACTTTTATTGTATCCTCTATGAAGATAGAATGTATACCTGCTTTTTTTGCGGCTAAGATACCCGCTTTTGAATCTTCTGAAACAAGACACTCTTTTGGATTTACATTTAATACTTTTGCCCCTAACAAGAATATATCTGGATTTGGTTTAGCATATTTAACCATATCTCTGCCAATAATTGTTTCAAACTGCAAAAGGTAAGAAACAGTATTTACTAAAGTTTGCACATACTCCGAATGGGAGGACGAACAAATCGCAAGCTTATACTTTTCTTTTTCAAGGTATTGGAATAAAGGAATTAATCCTTTGCGATTTAAACAGTCCTTTTGAATACGACCAAAAATCTAAATCAAAACGTCTTTTTTTAACGAAAATCTCAATATCATCAAAATGAAGTTGATGCAGATAATCCGCTATTTCTTTTCCACCGGAACCAGTGATATGTCGAAAAAAATCATTGGGTAATTCTTTATGATAAATACTCGTTGCTTCTTGCCAAATCCTATTCGCAATGCTTTCAGTTTCAAACATCAAACCATCACAATCGAACAATAGTGCCTTTATTTCCATATCTCCCCCAGCAAAGAAGCCGTAAAATCGAATGATCTTACGGCTTCTAATTATTTTTAAGCATTAATACCTGGAATAGTGTATTCATCCAAGTGTTCTTTTCGACTTTCTTTCTTTTTCTTATTCTTTCCCTTTGGTTTATGGTGTGTACGAATGTAGTTCCATAAAATTGGTGAGATGAAAATAGATGAGAAAGTACCGGCCACTAGTCCTACTAGCATCGCAAAGATGAATGTGAAGATAGCTTGACTTCCGAAAGTCAATAAAATAATAACTGGAACAATCGTTGTAAAGGAAGAATTAAGAGCTTCTTTAATCGTCGCATCAATGGCATCATTGACAACCATCTTATAGTCAACACTTGCCTTATTCTTACGAAGTCTCATTTGTTCACGAATACGGTCGAAGACAATGATGGAGTTATTAATCGAATAACCAATAATCGTCAATAAGACCGAAATCAACTCAATATTCACTTCTAGCCTTAATATGCCAAAGACGGCTAACACAATTAAGACATCATGCACCAAAGCCAGCAAACAGGATAAGGCATAATCCCATTCATAACGGATGGTCACATAAGACATCATCGCAATCCAAGCCACAATCGTTAAGATAAAAGCATTATGAACTAGGTCACGACCAACCACCGGTGTAACAATATTATCACCGGGTTCTTGTCCATAAACCTTCTTTAAATCTTTCTTCACTTGGGTTAGTTGTTCCGTTGAGATAGCTTGCTTGGTTGTCGCATAAACCGTCTTATCTCCAGACGCTTGGAAAGAATAGCCCTTTAAGCCCAACTTTTCAAATTCCTTTTGAACCTCCATTGTTGTAATGTTCTTATTAGAAGCAACGGTTAATTTTGTACCAGAGCTAAAATCAATTCCTAAGTTAAAGAAACCATTGCCTTTGACTTGATTAAAAATACCTAGACCTAAGAAAAGTGCTATCACTACAATTGCTGTACGAATTAGATATTTCGCTTTACCAACATAATCCACATGATGTGTTCCTGTGTAGAACTGTTTTTCACCATTTGAAACATCTGGAATTTGGTTTGGTTTTACTGCAAACCAAGTTGGATGATTATCACAAACACCAGACTTCACAACAAGATCTAATAAAATCTTAGATAAACCAACATTTAAGACCAATGTCATAAAGACAGTAATCATCAACATTGTCGCAAAGCCTTTGACCGTACCAGAACCCCAAATATACATAATTAAAGCCGCAATTAAGGTTGTGAATTGGGCATCAAAGACAGCCGCAAAAGATAGCTTTTGCCCTTCTTTAACAGCAGTTCGAATCGATTTACCAGCATACATTTCTTGACGAATACGTTCATAATTGACAATATTCGCATCAACTGTCATGCCAATTCCCAATACCAAGGCACCAATACCCGATAGAGTAAAGGTAGCACCCATTAAGGCATAAATACCAAAAACAGCCCAAATATAAGATATCAACATAATAGAAGCGATGATACCCGGTAAACGATACATGAAAATCATAAATAGCATCACAATACCAACGCCAATCATACCGGCAAAAGCAGTCTTACTAAGAGCGTCTTGCCCATAAGCCGCCGAAACAACATTGGAAGAAATTTCATTTAACTTCACTGGTAAAGAACCGGAATTGATTAAGTTCGCTAAGGTACGAGCACTTTCTTCCGTAAAATTACCTTGAATAATGGAATCACCCGATAAGGCTTGGTTAACCGAAGCCGCAGAAACGTATTTTGGTTCTTTTCCTTGCGCTTGTTTTTGTGCTTCCGCTTTATAAGAATCGCCTTCCTTATAGTCTAACCAGATAACCATAACATTTTCACCTTTGGTTTTCCTGGAGATTTCTCTAGTAATGGCTTGGAATTTCGCATTATTAGCTACCTTAAAAGAAACTACCGGTTCACCATTTTGGTAAGCTAAAGAAGCACCACCTTCTTGCAGGATGGAAGAATCGGCTAACTCTTTATCATTCACATCACGGAAGGTTAACTTAGCGGTAGTTCCAATTAACTTACGAGCCGTATCTAAATCCTTGGCACCAGCCAATTGGACACGCACACGATTATTCCCTTCCACACTAATTTGTGGTTCGTTTACCCCTAAGACATTCACACGCTTACTGATACTATTGATGACCGACGGCATGTCCACCGCTTTCCCTTTTTGAAGGGGTTCAATCTGGTAAAGGATTTCAAATCCCCCTTGCAAATCAAGACCCAGGTTAATATGACTAGTGATGGTCTTATAGGTTGTGGAAGCCAATACAATCAAAAGAGCAACGATTAAACCGAATACCCCTAGACTTCCTCTTTTATTTTTCTTTTTTGGCATCTTATCCTCCAATCATTTCTGAAAAATCGGTTATTGGCATCTTAGCCCCCTCACGGATGGCTTGGACCGATAAAAAACGAATAATATCTTTCGCTTCAATCTTCCAAATCGTATCCACCGCCTCGGTTAAGCTATCGCTTATTCCATTTTTCCAGATAAACAAAGTTAAATAGTCTTCTAAGTCACTATAACTAAGAGTCGGAACTTGTGTCCTTTTCATCTGTTCTAATTTTAAAACCATCGCTAATTGAACCGATGGATGATTTACATCGAAGACTTCTTTGTTCATTCTTCCTCCCAGTTCGACAATTATAACAAAAAAAAGAGCTCTATTGTAGAGCTTTTTAATGAATTAATAGCCATAAGCCAATCATCGCAAAGAAAAATTCCAATAACCAGAATAAATAAACAACTTGAACTTCCTTCAATCCCCAGATTTTAAAGCTATAATGAATTGGTGTATAAGGGAAAACACGATGATGAAATAATTTTACTGCACTAATTTGAATGATAACACTCATGGCTTCAAGAACAGGAATACCGGCAATTAATATCAAAGCTAATTCAGTGTGCGTAATCAAGGCAATCGTTGCTAAAGAACCACCCAAAGCTAAAGAGCCTGTATCGCCCATAAAAACCTTCGCCGGTTTATGATTAAAGAATAAATAACCAAATAAACTACCTCCCATAGCCGCACAAAAGATAGCGATGACTGGTAATTGTTTCTGAATAGCGTAGATAAAATAAGCCATAAAAGCAATCAAACTCACCCCACCGGCTAAACCATCCATACCATCGGTTAAATTGACCGCATTAGTTGATCCCATAAACATCAATAGGATAATGATAAGAAAGCCGAGGCATTGGAAAATAGAGGCTCCTTTTAAATAATCCAAGCCTTTCATTTGATAAAGAAGAAATGTCATCACAATAGCTAGAATGGCTTCAATCAATAAACGAGTTCTCGCTTTTAAACCGGCGTTATTTCGTTTCAAAACAACCGTCATATCATCCACAAATCCAATCATTCCGAAGCCAACAAGCCCTAGCACTAACATCCATAGTGTTAAATCGCTTTTATTTGGCGCAAAGATAATAGTCGTTACCATTGTCACAAGGGAGAACAATAGTCCTGCCATAATAGGTGTTCCGCTTTTCTTTTCTAAAGCATATTCTGATTCGGTTTGTTGGATAGATACTTTCTTTAAATATTGGATAAATTTAGGCATAATCACCAACACTAAAGCACTACTTAAATAGAAAGCCATCGCTGATGTAGTCGGCATTCCAAGCGCAACAATAATGCATCCTAAGAGATAAATACCAATTTCTATATATTTTTTCTTCATTCTCTTTTTCCCCTTATGTTCCTAGCTGAATTTCTATCTTATCATTTTTATGCACCACAGAGTTAGCTGGAACGGACTGTTTCAAGACAACACCATTTCCCTTTACGACAAAATTAAATCCCGTCACATCTCGTAATGATTCAATTTCTTTACGCGACCAACCACGCAAATCCGGTAGATTAAATTGATTCTTATCCATCACTAAAAATACTTTTTCATTTGATAATACACGATGTGTCGCAAGTGGATATTGACTAATAACCGATTGTCCTTCTCCGAGAACCAATAAATTGACTTTGCTTGATTTCAATTGTTGCTTAGCATAAGGCAAACTATGATTCACAACATTTGGCATCGTGGATTGAATCAGTTGTGTTCCTTTATCTTTTTGTTCACTTGATTTTACCGTTTTATCACTAAAACCATAGGTCATCGCAACCTTTCTTAAGAAAGCCTTTTGTGGCTCAACATCGACATGAGCACTTAGATTATCCGGTCCTTTAAACGCATAATACACCAAAACCTTTGGATTTTCAGCCGGCATCGCACACATGAAAGAAGAAATTGTCTTTCCTGTATCATAACTACCCTTTTCCGCTACTTGGGTTGTTCCGGTCTTACCCATCAATTTCACATTTGGAATTTGGTAATACTTCGCTGAACCGGTTTTATTATGAACAACCTGTGTCATTACTTTTTGAATTTGCTTGGCTGTTTCGGCTTTAATAGGTTTACCAACAACCGTTTTCTTGGCTTGATAAATCACCTTGGAAGAATCGTAAGCATCCTTAATTGATTCCACAAAATATGGTTTTACCAATTCTCCATTACCAGTTAAAGCCGTATAAGCCTGCAACAATTGAATCAGTGTTACCGTTGAACCCTGTCCAAAGGATAAAGCAACCTTATCTCCCGGATAATTATAATTTAGACTTGTGGCGGTTTCCGGAATACCATCGGTATCCACATTTTGAAAGAAATGAAATTTCTTCAAATATTCCAAATAAATGGTTGGATTGATGTATTCGGTTAAAATCGTTGCCGCAATCGTATTTAAAGAATGAATTAAACCGGAATCTAAGCTTTGACTATTCCATTGACGACGACGAGCGTTGTAGATACAACCATAGCTATTGCTTTCACTTGAACGAACAGGGTTATTTTTATTATCGGATGTAAAACACCATTTATTTCCCTCCGCTTTCTTTTCACCATTATACTTACTTTCATTCATAGCCGCCGCCCAGGTGAACGATTTCATTGTTGAACCCGGTTCATATGGCATTTGCATACCGAAGTTTGAGTATTCCTTGATGTTTTCAAGTGTATTTGGATTAAAAGAATTGGATTGACCCCAAGCCACCACACGACCGGTATCAATTTCCATCGCCGCGCCCCAAACTGCTTCCGCTTTCATATTCTTCATGGTTTGTTTCATAGACTCCTCGAGGGTATTTTGAATACCGGAATCCAAGGTTAAAGTCACGTTATTGCCATTCACTGCCGCTTTGGTTTCTTGTTTCATACCTGGTAATACATAGCCATTTTTATCTCTTTGTTCAACAATCGATCCATTTTCCCCTGTGAGATAGTTATTTAAATACATTTCTAATCCCATCTTACCAACGGTATTCCCTTTGGTATCACTAACCGCATATCCAATCAAATTCGTGGCAAACTGTCCATTTGGATAAACACGCTTAATAGAATCTCGGAATTCAATACCGGGAAGCTTGGCTTCATCAATTTTTTCCTTTGTTGCCTTGCTTAAATTACGACCTTTTACACCCAATTCAGTTTGGTAGATTTTTTGATTGAATTTTTTGCGAAGCTCTTCTTTTGAAATACCTAAGATAGAGCTTAAAACCTCAGCCGTATGTTCTTTATCTTTGACATATGCCGGCTTTTTATCACCGGTTAAGCGCTCCTTCAAAACACAAATAATATCGTAGGTACGATTATCTTGGGCTAAGACATTACCATTGCGATCATAAATCACACCCCGAAGAGCTTGTTCAGTTTTTGTGACTACATTTGCTTTATCAATATATGGTTTTAAATCCGTCTTTGAACGCATATGGTATTTCCCAATGCTTACCTGAAAGACAGAATAGATCAAAAGGAAAAAAACCAGTGATGAAACCACTAATATTTTTCCACTTTCTGCTATCACTCTCTTTTTTGCCATACTTACTCACCCATTTTGGTATCAGGAGTTTGAACGGTTGTGATATTAGCTTGATTACGAGTTAAACCTTTTTTATTTGCAATTTTATTAATGCGATCAGAAACCAATAACTTTTGTGTTTCAACCGCAATAGCGTTGTTTTGTAACTCTAATGTCGCTGTTTCTGATTTCACTTTTTGCACTTGAGTTGCTAAAGAGTTATTCAAATTGCTAATGAACAAAGATGATACCAAATATAGTATAAACGCTAAAATAAATGTCATCATATAAATACCATCTAAATTTCTTTTCACTTTTTTTGTTTTCTTAACAAGACGTGCCATATTCCTTTATCCTTCTCTCTATTACTCTTAACTTCGCACTATGCGATCGACGATTGATTTCTAGCTCTGTTTCTTTTGCTAGGATTGGTTTCTTATGCACCAATCGAAAGTCAGCTTGCTTTATATCCCTGGATTTAATTGGAAGTCTTGTGTCCGGTTGTTCAACTTCACAATGTTTCTTTAAAATATGTTTGACCATGCGATCCTCAATCGAGTGGAAACTAATGACCGCCAAGCGACCACCTTCCTCCAATAATGAACAAGCTTGATTTAAAGCTTGTTCCAGCGATCCTAATTCATCATTAACTTCCATACGAATGGCTTGGAACACCTGTTTTGCTGGATGTTTCTTTTTTCTTAACTCCTTTGCTGGTAGACAAGATTTAATGATGTTTACTAGTTCAAAAGTGGTTTCAATTGGTTGGATTGCACGAACTTCACAAATCTTACTAGCAATCTTAGGTGCATAGCGTTCTTCTGAATACTTGAAGAAAATATCGGTTAACTCTTTAGCACTATAATTGTTGACCACTTGATAAGCATCCAAATCCTGCTTTTGATCCATGCGCATATCCAAGCGTGCCTCAAATCGATAGCTAAAGCCTCTTTCACCTTGATCAAACTGTGGTGAACTAACACCAAGGTCAAAAAAAATACCATCGACTTTTTCAACTCCTAACGCATGAAGCTTTTCAACCATTCGAGAAAAATCTGCATGAATTAAAGTTACTTTCTTTTCGTAATCTTTAAGTTTTAAAGAGCACTCTTCAATAGCTTGTTCATCTTTATCAAAAGCATATAAATGACCGGTGCTTAATTGCTTTAAAATCTCTGTACTATGCCCGGCTCGACCTAAAGTTGCATCCACATAAATACCATCCGGATGGAGATTTAAGGCTTCCATACTTTCTTCTAACAAAACCGAAATGTGTTCACTCATAGAAGCATCTCCGTTAAGTCTTCCGCAAAGTTTTCAAAGTTGTCACCACCAATTTTGCTATACTCGTCGTATTTCTTTTCTGGCCATATTTCAAAGTGATTGGAAGCACCAACTACCACACAAGCCTTTTCAAACCCTTCATCACTTAATTGGAATTGAGGAAGAAGAATACGACCTTGTTTATCTAAAGCACATTCATCCGCCTTTCCGGTGATACGACGAACAAAGGCTCTTGCCTTAGCATTGGTTATTGGTAAGCTGTTGAGCTTTTGCACCAAAGTTTCCCATTCTTCTTGTGCAAAGGCGGCTAAACATCCATCCAGCCATTCGGTCACATAAATCTTGAGGGTTAATTGGTCACGGTATTTAGCAGGAATCATCAAACGGTTTTTAGCATCTAAGTTATGGCGATATTCACCTGTAAACATTCTCATTTCATGACTCCTTCCCACTTCTTACCACTTTCTACCACATTTTATCAAAAAATTATCCTTTTTCAAGTGTTTTATCGTTGAAAACAGCTTCTAATAAGACACAAAAAAAGAAGAAAAGAACTTCTCTTCTTCTTTAAAAAATAAAAAGACTTTTCCAAAAGGATCAGT
Source organism: Bulleidia sp. zg-1013 (assembly GCF_019798045.1). Taxonomy (NCBI): domain Bacteria; kingdom Bacillati; phylum Bacillota; class Erysipelotrichia; order Erysipelotrichales; family Erysipelotrichaceae; genus Bulleidia; species Bulleidia sp. zg-1013. The sequence goes on along the minus strand of NZ_JAGXEX010000002.1, from coordinate 170,284 downwards.
CTTAAGCATTTACTGCAGAACTTTCTTTACCTGTGCTACCACAGCTTGGGCATGCGTGGTGAGGAAGCTTGTAAGCGCCACAATTAGGGCACTTCACGAATGTGGCAGCGGCTAATTTGTAGTGCGTTCTTCTCTTGTTCTTGCGTGTTTTTGAATTTCTTCTTTGTTGAACAGCCATCTTATTGCACCTCCTAATCTTGTTCTTTAAATTCTTTCAACTTTGCCAAACGAGAATCCATTTCCTTAGCTTGACTTTGTTGATAGGCAGCTTCACTATAGACCTTCCAGCCATCCCCTTCGGGATACTCATCATCGGCTGCTTGTGTTACTTGTAGAGGAACTTCTAATTGAATGACATCTAAGATTGCTTTATGCAAATCCACAACACCATTTTCAACTAGGCGAACACCATCTTCTTCACTTGGAACGAAGCTATACACTTCATCGCTTTCCGTTTGAAATGGTAAGCGAAGAGGTTTGTTCGTAATGGAATCGGGAAGTACCATATCACCTTCCAAGTCTAAATGAACTAAAACTTCTGTTTCTTCTTCATTCAGATAACCATGGGCGACTAGATGAACATTCTCAAGCGCTAAAATCTCCGGCATTTGTTCCAAATCAGCTTGTGAAAACTGTAAATCTTGATCCAAATGTAAGTTGTCATTTTGCAATAACTGCGCCTTCGTCCACTTCACTTCGTTCTCCTTACCTAATAACGCCTAATTATTATACCAAAGGGAAGCCTAAAGTCAATCAAACCCACAGATACATTGCTTAAAGTTCTAGTTTCCTGCTATTCTAGCATGGTAGAAGGAGAAAATAGATGAAAACCTGTGGTATTGTTGTGGAATACAATCCCTTTCACTTTGGTCATCTTTACCAAATTCAAAAGATAAAAAAAGAGCTTCAAGTAGACGCTATCATTGTTGTGATATCTGGTAATTTTGTCCAACGAGGAGAGCCGGCCCTCTTAGATAAATGGACTAGGACCGAAGACGTTTTGAAACAAGGTGTGGATGTGGTCATTGAATTACCTTATATTTATGCTAGTCAAAGTGCTTCTCAATTCGCCAAAGCTGCGATTAAAATCCTTCAGTTAGCACAAGTGGACTATGTTTGTTTTGGTAGTGAATGTGGTAATCTGGAAAATCTAAAAGAAATTGCCCAAACTCCCGTCAATCCCGATTATTTACACGAAGCAATGCGGGATGGTAGTTCCTTTCCAAAAGCTTATTCTTTATTAACTGGAGCCATGTTACCAAATGACATTCTAGCGGTTAGTTACTTAAAAGCCTTAGAGAACTCCTCCATCCAGCCTTATTTGATTCAACGCCAAGGAGAAGCGTATCATAGCTTAGAAAATAAAGAATTAGCCTCTGCCCAAGGCATCCGTTATGCTTTAAGACACAAACAAGATGTTTCCAAAGCGACACCGCTATCCTTTCAAGGCAAACAATTTCATCATTGGAACGAGTATTACCCTTTCCTTCGCTTCCAACTTCTATCTAGCACAAGAAAAGAGTTACAATCCTTTTTCCTAGTCCAAGAAGGCATTGAGAAACATTTAATCAACTGTGCTAAGGAATGTGAAAACTTTGAAAAATTCATCAATATGGCGGTGAATTATCGTTACACCCAAGCTCGTATTCAAAGAACTTGTCTACAAATCCTAAATCATATTAAAAAAGAAGATGTTCAATCCCTAAAACCACTTCATCAATTTCGTATTCTTGGTTTCAATACGATTGGGCGAAAATGGTTAAAAGAAAATAAAAAGCTCCCCGCTGTTGTGAAATTCTCTAAGCTAGATGAAAAGCTTCGTCAAATAGAATTAAGAACCACCTACAGCTATGCCCTTGTTCATCACGAACAAGAGCTCATCGAACGCGAAGTAAAAGGACCTATATTTATTGAGGTGACCTCCAATCAGTAGACTTTTGGGGGTCGGTACATATTGCCCTAGGTCCTTCTTTTGTTATTTTGATTGAATTAAAACATTTGAGTAGACTTTATCCACATCATCCACTTCATTCAACATATCCATTAACTTGTGATAAGCATCAATGTCTTCCTGTTCAGTTAATGTCACATATTCACTTGGCAACCAAGTGGCTTCGCAAGTTTCAAATGTTAAATTTGGGAACTTTTCTTCAAAAACTTCATGCGCCTTGCCAAAATCAGTAAAAGAAGTTTTAACCGTCATCACGCCATCTTCAACATTCATATCTAAAACATCCACATCGCCTTCCATCATGGCATCCAACATGGCTTCTTCATCTTCAAATGGGAATACAAATAATCCCACACTTTCATAAGTATAAGAAGCACTACCGGCATTAACCATCTTAAATCCTTTACACTTGTTAAAACAGGTTTTAACATCTGTAATTGAGCGATTGGTGTTATCCGTTAAGCAATCCACAATAACCGTTGCTCCAGCAGGACCAAAGCCTTCATAGCGAGCTGCTGAATAATTGTCTGCATCGCCACCTTTTGCCTTTTCAATGGCACGCTTAATAACATCGGCAGGAACCTGATTGCTCTTAGCTTCCGCAATCTTTCGTTTTAAATTTAAGTTCATTTCAGGATCAGGAACACCAGACTTCGCCGCAATAAAGATTTCCTTTCCGAAACGCGAATATAATTTTGATTTCATGGCAGCTGTTTTTGCCATCGAAGCAGCTCGTACTTCATGTGCTCTTCCCATCGATATACCTTCTTTCTTTTCGTAAACGACGCCATTATATCAAAAAGCCTTCGTTCTGTATAGATAAATGGCTTGTGTTAGAATAGAAATATGTCTACCTATGTTATGAGTGATTTGCACGGCTGTTATGATGAATTTTTAGAAATGTTAGATAAAATTCATTTCAATCAATATGACCATCTGTACATCAACGGTGATATTTGTGATCGTGGTCCTAAATCTATTCCTTTATTACAATTTATTATGGCTCAGTCAAATATGACTGTCATTTTAGGTAATCATGATGTTTGGTTAAGAGATTATGCAGATTACTTAATTGATTTAAAAAACAATCGCCAAAAAGAACCGGCTTGTTATGAACTTCGTTTGTGGATGGAAGCCAATGGTGGTGCCTCGACCATTGATCAATTTTTATCTTTATCTAATCCCGAATGCTATGACATTAAATGTTACTTAGAAAGTTTAAATCCTTATCAAAACCTAAAAGTACAAAATCATCCATACTCCCTTGTGCACGCTGGTTTAGGAAAAGAAATAAAAGATTACCATTTAATTCCTTCACTTAAAGAAAACACATTGGTTTGGTGTGAAGAGGATTTAACTGCCAATTCTCTTTCTAATAGCACTTTAATCGTCGGTCATGTTCCAACCTTCATTTATGGGAAACAATATGAAAACCATATCATTCATACCGACCACGATGTCTTTCATATTGATGGCGGTTGTGTCTTTGGTCGTTGTCTTCTTTGTTTAAGATTAGATGATCAACAAGAATTTTCAGTACCATCCAAACAATTTAAGCCATGATGAATGGCTTTTTATACAATATTGATGATATTGTACCTTTTCTTTGCTTATCTATTCAAACACCTCTTCACTACAAGCTTTTCCTTCTTTTATTGCCATTACCTAAATCAATGATTCCTGAATTAGATATACGCATTTGCTGAGTGGTAATAGTGTATGCAAACTTATCTATCTCTACATAATCAATCATCTTATGGGGTATTTTTTACCTTATTAAAGCTTTTCTAATAGCACCTCCACCACCAAACATCATGGTTTATTATTTCGCATGTTTTGCGTGCTCAACCCTCTAAAGAGAACAACAAGAAAAGAGGCAGACTTCTTCTATGCAAAGATTCTTGCACAACTAAAGTCTTAGCCTCTTTTTTATTTTCCTAATACTTCTTCGATATGAGCTTTCACTTCTTCTGCTGTTGCCAATTGAACACATTCATCCGCTAGTTTCTTCATCTCTTCATAACTCAAAGAATTGATTACCTTACGTGCTGGCAAAATAGAAACTGCTGACATAGAGAATTCATCCAATCCTAGTCCCAATAAAATAGGAGAAGCTTGAGCATCACCAGCCATTTCACCACACATACCACACCATTTACCCTGTGAATGAGCGCCATCAATCGCCATCTTAATTAAACGGAGAACGGATGGATTGAATGGTTGATATAGATAAGAAACATTTTGACTCATACGGTCAGCTGCCATGGTGTATTGGATTAAATCATTTGTACCAATAGAGAAGAAATCCGCTTCTTTCGCTAATTGGTCTGCATTAACCGCAGCTGCCGGAATTTCAATCATAATACCAACTTGAACTTTAGCCATCTTCACGCCTTCTTTTTCTAATTCAGCACGAACTTCATCATACAATCCCTTAGCCTCACGGAATTCATTCACAGTCGCAATCATTGGAAACATAATCGCTAACTTACCATAAGCAGAAGCTTTTAATAGGGCTCGCAATTGAGTACGAAAAACATCTTTTCTCATTAAGCAGAAACGAACCGCACGAACTCCCAAGAAGGGATTCATTTCTTCTTCAAATTGGTAGTACTTTAATTTCTTATCGCCACCAATATCCAAAGTACGAATAACCACTTGACGACCTTCCATCGCTTCTAACACTTGCTTATAAGCAGAAAATTGAACCTCTTCACTAGGGAAATCTTCCTCACTCTTCATATATAAAAATTCAGTACGGAATAAACCAACACCCTCACCACCATTATCCAAAACAGCTTGTACATCTGCCGGTGATCCGATGTTACCGACTAAATCCACTTTATGACCATCCAAGGTCATGGAACCTTTATCCTTTAAGCTCCTTAATTCCTCTTTTTCTTTTTGGAAATCCAGCCATTTTTCTTGATAAGATACAACTTGCTCAGAACTTGGATTTAAAATGATTTCTCCTGCAATCGCATCTAAAATAATTTCATCACCATTCTTAACTTGGCTTAGTAAATCACCACAACCAACAATAGCCGGAATCTCTAAAGAACGAGCCATAATAGCCGAATGAGAAGTACGACCACCCATTTCAGTCACAAAGCCCTTTGCGTATTCTTTATTTAAAGAACCTGTATCCGATGGTGTTAAATCTTTCGCTACAATCACAACCGGTTCCTTTAAAGTCACAAGATTTGGAATCTCTTTACCTAAAATATTGCATAAAAGGCGGAATGAAACATCCTTAATGTCCGTTGCACGAGCTTTCATATATTCATCATCCATGCTTTCAAACATGCCAACCATCCTATCCGATACACTCTTAGCGGCACTAGCGGCACTAACCCCATCATTTTGAATAGAACTTTCAATGGAGGAGCGATATTCCGGATCATTTGCCATCATTAAATGAGCATCGAAGATTTCTAATTCTTCTGCCTTTAAACTCTTAGAAGCTACTTCCTTAATCGCTTCAATATCTGAAATAGTCTTTGCCATGGCTTTATCTAAAATAGCCATTTCTTCATTCACTGATTTTACTTCTGCACCAATTTCCACAACCGGTTGTTCTAGCTTATAAACCTTCGCAATAGCAATACCTTGCGATGCCGCAATACCTTTCATACTTGTCCTCCTATATTCCCCTTGGAAAAGCTTTACTAATTTTATCATTCAAGAGAGTTCTAGGCAATTTAAGAATTCGACAATCGCTACTTTTTTTAAACGATAATAAGAAGATTTAGCAAAATATTCCATGTACCAATTGTTTTTCTTCTTTTCTAAATAATCATAACGAATAATCCAATTTGTTTCTGTTGAACAGGTCATCAGTGCCTTTTCGATCAAGTTCAAAAATTGTTCATCGTATGCACTTCGTTGAAATTTCTTTTTACAACATTGGTAAGCTTGACCGACGTACATCAGAATTCTTTGCTGATCTTGGTAACACTGGATACACATCTTATATTCCTTTCAACCACGTATTACCAATCTACGTGAAATTCCCTTAAAATCATAAATCCTCTATATAAACTATTGTTACACCAATTTAAATTGAATTTTACCACTAAAAAAGGCAACTAGTGCCTTTTATTCTTGTACCTCAAGTAAACCGTAACCACCTAAATCACGTTGATAAACAATGGCTTTTTTATTCGTTTCCTCATCCGTATAGACATAGAAACTATGTCCCAATAATTCCATTTGAAGAATGGCTTCATCAAGGGACATCTTATCCGCTTGAATAATTTTTGTACGAACCGGAACTTCTTTCTCCTCTGCTTTTGCGCTTTCATCAATGAAAGCTTTCGCTAAATGTTCACGATGGCGCTTCGAAAGACGCGTTTTTTGGCGACGAATTTGATCCTCCAGCTTGTCAATCGCCAAATCAAGAGCCGCGTAGAAATCCTCTTGAACAACTTCAGCACGAACCGTGCCAATCTTGGTTGGAATGGTAATTTCCACCTTTTGTGATTTTGGATACACACGAGCCACAACACGAGCTATTGTATCATCCTCCACTAAGAGATACTTTTCTAAGCCGGTTAGCTTGTCTTCAATTTGGCTACGCATAGCCTTTGTGATTTCCACATTCTTACCAACAATTTCAAAACGCATATGATACCTCCTATAGAAAAAGGTTCTTCCCTTTTCTACCTTTATTTTAGCATTTTCATTTCGTGAGTGTCATCAACCAAGAGATACTTTTCATGAAGGTAAATAAACCTTAAACTATCTTCCCTAATCTCACACTGAAGCTTTCTCTTCTCATCGAAGTCCACTTTTTTCTTCTTTAAACCTATATTAGAATAAACAAACCCAATAACGATAAAGACGATCATCCGCCATATGAAAAATCATAATCCTTGTGACATTGGCAACATTGCCGCCCCAATAACCCCCGGCTCATCACATTCTGCCATTAAAAATGGTGTATCACCAACAAAGGTATGCGATTGTGTTTTAAAGGATTCAATCACTTCACTAAAGAACAAGTCAGCTGATTTCATAACGCCACCGCCCAACACAAAAGCTTCAGGATCCACAACACAAGAGATTGTCGCAAACAATTGTCCTAAATCACGGACGATTTCTGCTTTTAATTTCAAGGCGTCTGGATTAGCTTGTTTCGCTAATTGGAATACTTGACCGGCGTGTTGAATATCTTCTTGAGGGAATAAAGCTTTTCCTTTTCGAACAATCGCTGTACCACTGTCTTCATTTTCAATCGCCCCAACATTTAAATAATTAATCTTCTCACGATTACGATCAATGATAATATTCGCAATTTCTCCACCAAAACCATGACTTCCCGAAATCACTTGTTTATGCCAAACGAAAGCACCACCAATACCCGTTGAAATTGTTACGTAGTAAATACTGGAAAAATCTTTTCCGGCACCAACCATCGCTTCTGCTAAACCTGCCACATTCGCATCATTATCAATAAAGACAGGCATCCCAAATTCTTTCTTTAATTCACCGGCTAAAGGATAGCCTTGAAAACCCGGTAAATTTGTTTCTAAATTCATCGCTCCTGTCTTGGTGTTGACAGGACCTGGAACACCAATACCGATTGCTATACAATTTTTCCAATTAGGAATTTCACGAACCAAAGATTTCAAATTAGATAACACCTTTTCAACGCCTTCATTTCCATAAGAAGCGCTTTTTATACTAGCTAATATTTCCCCTGTTTCACTGACCTTAGCCACTCGCACATTCGTTCCACCTAAATCAATTCCAATATATGTTTTCATCATTTATCTCCTAACATCATCTCTATTATACAAAGAAAAAGATGAGATTTCTCTCATCTTTATTTTGTGCTTGCTAGCGTTCCAAACGGATCCCAAGGTTTTAAGACCTTTGATGGTTTCTTTAAAGCGTTCAAGGCTTTCTTACTTAAATACTTCTTATTGACCGCTGCTACATAAACATATTGATCAAACCATGTATCCGAAGCAACGAAATAGCCTTTATGAGCAATCGTATCGCCCCAAGAATTCTCAATCTTCCAACGATTTGGTTGATTATTTACTAAATTAACACCTGTCAAAACCATGGCGTGATTCATCATGGATTCATGACTATCCAACAGTTCTGCTTTACTCATTTCTAATTTCATATCAAAGCTAGAAGCATAAGCATATTGTTGATCATCCCACGCCCCTGTTGTACGATTAGCAAACTGTAAGCAATCACAACCGAACCATGTTGGCATACCATCTTTCATTTGGGCAATAACAGCTTCTTTCAGCTCATCCATTGGTAGATTTAACATACAGATATCCTCACCATCTACTACATTTCCCAATAATTCAACCGAATATGTTTGATAGAATTTCTTGTCTGCGGTTGGTCCATTGATAATATAGATATAATCTTCTAAAGCAATACCTAAATCTTCATAAAATTTCACTGGATTTAGGTTTTCTAAGCGATGGAATTTTTTGTCTTTATCACGATATTCCCAAGTGAATGTTTTGGGTGGTAAACCGAAACAAGAAGCTAATAAACCATAAATTTCTTCTAAGGCCTCTTTATGCAACTGAGCAATTTGCGTTTCATTCTTGCCTTGAATATCCAAAACAAAACGGCGTAGACGACGATTTAATAAAATATTGGAGTTTGTATGGGATGATTGGTAAGTTTCCGGCATTGCGGACTTTACAACAATTCCATACTTGCGAATCAAGCTCACTAACATGTTCCATTGACCACCATCGCCAACAACTTCTTTGAGTAAGAAACGCATTTTTTCAGAATCTAATCCAGCCCCAATTTCTTGAATGGCACAGGTCATAAACCAGTTGGCTTTTTCTAATTTATCGTAAAATGCTACATAATTTTGTGAGAATTCCAATTCTTCTACGTTATATTTCTTAGCTGCCGCTTCTCTTAAAACATTTAATGCCGAGAAAATCCAACAACGTCCTGATTGAAGTTGGTTCGTCACCGGCATTGTTTCTAAATCTAAGGAGAACATGTTTTGGTTATCTCGGTCTGCCATTTCATTGTGGACAACATCATTTAATGGATGCGTACTTAAAGCATGACGTAATACCGTCGCTTTCTCATTCTTACTATATTTTTTCTCTAGTCTTTCAATTTCTTTTAACTCAATTTTCATACCATTTCCTCTCCTTTTTATTTAGTATAAGTTAGTTATAGATAACTGTCTATAGATTTACCGAATGACACTATTTTGCTTCTTAATTCCAGCAATCGATAGAACCTCTTCAATTGTTGCAACGGGAACAATCTTCAACTGATCTTTTACTTCTTGTGGGACATCCTTTAAATTCTTTTCATTATCCTTTGGAATTAAAACTGTTTTTACCCCCGATCGAAGCGCCGCCATTAACTTTTCAGGCAAACCACCAATCGCCAGCACACCGCCACGAAGTGAAACCTCACCTGTCATTGCTAAACTTGGATGAACTTTTTGATTCGTCAACAAAGAAGCTAGTGCCGTCGTAATCGTTATGCCGGCACTTGGACCATCTTTCTTAACAGCACCAGATGGGAAGTGAATATGAATATCATGGTTTTCCAATTGTTTCGCTTCTTTTGGAAATATCGTCTTCACTAGAGATAAAGCAATCTGCACTGATTCTTGCATCACTGAACCAAGTTGCCCCGTCATCTTAATATTCCCTTTACCCTCGCTCATTAGACTTTCAATAAAGAGAATCTCACCACCGGCCGCTGTCCAAGCTAAACCGGTCACAATACCGACCTTGGCATTTCTTTGAATTTTAGCATGTTCAATTGGATCCATATCCAATACTTCTGATAAGTTTTTTCGACTGACACGGAATTTTGATGCGCGACCTCGAGAAACTAATACCGCTGTATAACGACAAATTTGGTCCATCCTCTTTTTTAAGCCACGCACACCGCCTTCCATCGTGTAACCCGAAATGATAGCTCGAATACTATCATCGCTGACCGTTAACATGGATTTAGAAATACCCATCTTTGCCATGGATTTTGGCAATAAATGACGCTTAGCGATTTGGAACTTTTCACTTTCCGTATAGCCTTGAAATTCAATCACTTCCATACGATTTAATAATGGCTCCGGAATAGAATCCAAGCTATTCGCTGTACAAATAAATAAAACATTCGATAAATCATAAGGTACATTCATGTAATGATCCGTGAAGGTGTTATTTTGTTCAGGGTCCAACACTTCCAATAAAGCCGAAGCCGGATCCCCGTTGTACGAAGCTGATAATTTATCAATTTCATCCAGCACCATTACCGGATTAGAAGAACCGGACTTCTGAATACCATTCATAATACGACCAGGCATGGCACCAATATAAGTGCGACGATGACCACGAATATCTGAACTATCACGAACACCACCCAAAGCCACACGGACATATTCACGCTTTAAAGCACGAGCAATGGATTTACCAACGGAGGTCTTACCGGTTCCTGGAGCTCCCACGAACAAAAGAATAGAGCCGGTTTGTTGGTGGTTTAAATCCATCACGGCAATTTGTTCCAAAATACGCTTTTTCACTTTCCTTAAACCATAGTGATTTTCATCCAAGATTTCCTCCGCCTTATGAATATCAATTTTTTCAGCCAAAGGAACTTGCCAAGATAATGAAGTTAAAAAATCTAAATAGTTATAAAGATTCCCATATTCCGGTGAATTAGAACCTTCTTGTTTCATACGAGAAAGAATTTTTTCAGCTTCTTTTAGAGCTGTTTCGTTCATCCCGGATTCTTGAATTCTTTTTTCCAGTTTACGAATATCACTTACATTTTCCGGATGCATCTCATCCAACTCTTTTTGCAAGAATTCAATTTGTTTCTTAATTGCCATTTCGCGATAAGCTTTCTGATTGTCTTCCTCTTGAGCTGAACTGGCCGCTTTGGATACATTGCTCATCTCTGTATATTCCAAAACATATTTTTCAATCATCGATAAACGTTTTTCTTGCGAATCTTCAACTAGCAACGCATATTTATCCTCAGCGCTAATACTGATGAGTTGCGACATGCCTGTCATAATTTCTTCCGCTGTAGTCATCTGTTGGATATAGGATTTTGCTCCTAATGCCCAACGATATTGCGATGTGAATTGAATTAAACTATTCTTTAGACCTTGAATACGGCTTTGGTAATTTTCTTCCTCCACATCTTCTTTTTCAGGATTGTTGATGACACTGGTAACCCCTAAAGTACGATTCGCATTTAAATACAAATCTTCAAACTCAATGCGATTGTGTGTTTTAACAATTAAAAAACCATCGTTATGTACTTCGGTAACAGTTCCCGATACACCTAAGCTATAAAAGTTTTCAGGAAGAAAATTTTCTTCATTCAATGCTTTCTTCTCTAACGCAAAATATATTTTTTCACCCACTTTCGCTTCTTTGCCGGTGGCTTCTTTAAAAGATTCACTCGTTAGGAAAACTGTGGAATGAGGAAGAATAACAACGTTATAAATAGGAACGATTTCTGCCATAGTTTAGTTACCTTTCTTTTATGACTATTATTTTAGCACTTAAAAAGAATGAGTGCTAATATTACGCTCATTCTTTCCCAATTTTCTTTTTACCGATATATGCAAAATATTTTTTCAATTTTGCTTCATAAGCATTATCACTAAAACGATAGAAGACTTCTTTTCTAATCGCATCGGGCAAATACTGTTGCTCCACATAATGATGAGGATAATCATGAGCGTATTGGTAGCCTTTTTCTTTACCAATATTCTCTTCACCCTCAATCACGATATTCTTTAAATAGGCCGGTATCGGAAGATTACCATACTTTTTAACTGCCTCTTGAGCTTTATGAAGTGCCAAGTAGCTTGCATTTGATTTTGGTGCACAAGCCACATAGGTACAAGCTTGAGCTAGAATAATCGTCGCCTCCGGTAAACCGACTCTTTCCATTGCCAAAGCACAGCTTGTCGCAATTTCAATCGCTCTAGGATCAGCGTTACCAACATCTTCACTAGCACAAATCATAATACGACGAGCAATGAAACGTTCATCCTCCCCTGCCTCTAACATCCTAGCCAGATAATAAATGGTCGCATCGGGATCAGAACCGCGCATACTTTTAATAAAAGCAGAAATAGTATCGTAGTGATTATCCCCATCCTTATCATAACGAAGTACTTTTCTTTGAATACATTCACTCGCTATTTCTAATGTGATTTCACGATAACCTTCCTCATTCGCATCGGTTGTTAATATCGCTAATTCAAGAGCATTAAGAGCTACTCTTGCATCACCATCACTAGCTTGAGCCAAAAAGCTATAAACATCTTCTTGAACTAGGGGCATAAAGACAGCCATTCCTCGTTTATGGTCAGCACAAGCTCTTTTTAAAAGCTGCACAATATCTTCTTTAGAAAGTGGTTTTAATTGAAAGACCGTGCTTCTTGATAATAAAGCTCGATTGACTTCAAAATAAGGATTTTCAGTGGTTGCCCCAATTAAAGTGACTAATCCTTCTTCAACAAAAGGTAGTAAGTAATCTTGTTGGGCTTTATTGAAACGATGAATTTCATCAATAAACAAGATCGTCTTTTTACCATATTGTTCCTTATAGTTTCTAGCTTCTTCAACAATTTTTTCTAAATCCTTTTTACCCGCTATGGTCGCATTGACTTGTTCAAAATTAGATTTTGTACTATGAGCAATCACCATTGCTAAACTTGTTTTTCCTGTTCCTGTTGGTCCCGTTAAAATAAGCGAAGACAAACGGTCGGCTTGGATAGCTCGATATAACAATTTATCTTTTGCTAAAATATGTGACTGACCAACCACTTCTTCTAATGTCCTAGGTCGCATACGGTGTGCCAACGGTTCTTTCAATTCATCATTTTCTTCTTGGAATAAATTCATACCCTTATTGTATAAAAAAAGAAGACTTTCGTCTCCTTATTTATCGAAATAATCCAAAGAGTCCGCCCATTGACCAATCAAGGCTGAAATGGAACTGCCGTGAATAGCGGCCGCTCTCTTTAAATGAGCTTTTTGAGCTTTTGTAATATAGGCTGAAATTAAAATCTTTTCATGATTCGTTTCAATCGCACCAAAGAATTTATTTTGGATTTCTTTTGTGCCTTGTTCAAATACATAGTGCTGAGCCTCTTTAAAACGAAGTGGACGCATTCTTTCCGAATTTTCGTCATACAAGAAGAACTCCCCTGTTGATTTTTGATAAAGATCGCGCTTCAATCCTTCTATATTCAACGACATCACAAACACAGAAGTTTCTGTATCATAAACTTTTCCATTATGTACTTTTCTCATAAAAATCTCCTTCTCTGCTATAAGCTTTCTTATATATAGTTTTATTCTACACGAATTTATACAAAAAATACCACTATTTTTTACTAGATTTAGAATTTATTTGGAATAATTACTATTAAAATATGAAAAAACGCCTTGTTTTTTACATAAAGGTTGATTAATCCAAAGAATACTATTTGAAGATTAGACGAATAATTGCCTTATCTCCTTAAGCTAAGAGAATATTCCTTTTACAAATGCGGTCAACAGGACTTGAACCTGCATGAGTTTCCTCACTGACGTCTGAGATCAGCGTGTCTACCATTCCACCATGACCGCCTATAATAGCCTTCCTAAAGGCTATTCCATTTTACTCTATGATAAAACAAAGTGCTAGTTCTTCCTTTTTAATCCAATTAAGACAAAGTAGAAGAAACTTTGGGCAAAGATGAGTGCCAGCAATATTCCTATATCCTGTAAGGACTGTAAACTTGATACATCCATAGATTGATGAAGCATTAACCATAAAAAGATAAGACTATACGCTAATGCCATAGAAATAATGACTATTTTTCTCATCTTAGTAATTGGTGGATATATCACCAATAAAGCAACAATATAACTCATGGCTGACCAAAGCAGAATCCATCTTGACAATTGTAAATAACGAAGAACGATGATACCAAGTAATAATTGAAAAGCACACGGAACGGCCTTTAAAATAGCCCTTTTTAAATAATCTTTTTGAATTGGATCCGGATGACTTTCCCATTGTAATAAGAAAGTAGGTATACCCACACCAAAGGCAGATAAAACGGTTAAATGAATAGGCAAAAAAGGATAACTATATTTTAAAACCAACAACAAAATCGTAAAGACGAAGGAATAAATAGTCTTCATAAAATACAAAGAAGCACTATTGGAGATATTAAAAATAATTCTCCTCCCCTCTTCAATCGCCTTTGGGACTTGCGCAAAATCATTATGAACTAAGACAATATCACTCACATTCTTAGCAGCTGCATGAGCTCTTTCAAAACTAATTGACACATCCGCCTGTTTTAAAGCCGATACATCATTCACCCCATCACCAACCATCGCAACAATATGCCCTTCTTGTTGAAGATGCTTAATAATATCCTTTTTCTGTTCTGGAAGCGTACGACCGAACACTTGTAAAGAATAATCCAATTTTTCATTCACATTAGCACTTCTTGTTAGATTTTGATAACCAGCCTTACGAGCAATTGAAGCGACCGTTCTTTCATGGTCACCAGAGATAATGCGTAGGTTTACATGTTCATTTTGTAAATAGGCTAATGTTTCTTGAATATGATTCTTCAATTCATCCTCTAAAACCACATAGCCGATTGCTTTTACTCCTTCGATTTGATCTAACTTTCCTTTTCCTCGAGCTAAAGTAATCACACGATTCCCGGCTTCTTGTTCCCAAATTAGCTTTTCCGGTAATTCACCACCAAACGATTCCATCGAGCCAACCAAAAAAATAGAACCATCCTTCATTTTAGAAGCACTGTACTTTCGCTTAGAAGAAAAAGATAAATACTCCTCTAAACGCTCCTCTTGTTTACCAAAATATTTCTGTAATGCAAGTTGCGTTGGGTTATTCGTTGTTTCTTGACTGATGTGCAATTTTAATTGTCTTTCATAAGAAGTTTCTAACCAAGTCACTTCTTTAACTTTTAATTGACCGGTTGTTAGAGTTCCTGTTTTATCCAAACAAATGGTATCTACTCTCGCTAAATTTTCTAAAGCATTCAAGTTTTGGGTTAGGACATACCTTTTGCTCAAACGAAGAGCACCAATCATCGTAGACATACTGGTCAATACCAACAGACCTTCCGGTATCATACCAATCAAAGCGGCCACTGTTGCTAAAACGGTTGCTTCATAGCCAATCTTAGAAATTTGAACAAGATATAAAGCAATGCCAAGTGGTGCTAATAAAATAGAAATCAACCATAAGAATTGATCCAACTCTTTCACTAGACCCATCTTTCCTTTTTTCACTTTACGAGCTTCTTGAATCATTTGTTCGGCTTTACTCTCTTGGGCTATTGTGTTTGCTTTTAAGATAGCTTGTCCTGAAAGCACATAGCTTCCTCCAATTAAAGCACTTCCCGGATTTTTAATGACTTCCTGCTCTTCCCCGGTTAATAAAGCCTCATTGACTTCTAAATTTCCTTCTAGCAAAATAGCGTCTACCGGAATTTGTTGACCAACGGATATTTCAATTTGATCACCCACTTCAATTTCATCTCGCAATAAAAGTTTATCTTGTTTATAAACATGGTATTTTTCTTGCACAAATAATTCCATCTTTTTAAGTTGGTGTCTTGCTTTAACGGAGTGGTACACACTTGTGACAACCGCAAACAAACATGCGCCCATAAAAAGACCATTTTCTATTCGCCCAATGCTGGCAACCCAAACAAAAAGAAGTACATTCAAAAAATTGAAATACGTAAAAATATGTTCTAAAAAGAGGTCTTTCCAAAAAGTATCTTTTGTTTTATGATGCATGCAAAATCATTCCTTTTAATCGTTGTTTGAATAATGTAATTTGTTGAGAAGAAAGCGTTTGATGGTTTTTGGCAGCCACCCCCATTTCTTGGGCAAATAATAGTGCATTCTTTGCGTCAATATTAGCTAACTTTGCCAGTGAATAAGCAATTGCAATGTACTCTTCATCTGCAAATGCACTATTTTCTAATAAGAACTTTTGCTTTAATTCAAAGCCATATAAAGCTTGAAATTGAGCTAAGAATAAAATGGTATTTTGGCTCTCTTCTTGTAAACCGGAAATCATCGTTTCTAAATAATCAAAATTTTCTAATAATAAATCCGTATCTTCTAAAACCATAATTGGATGCAAATCCAACATAGCATCTAATAGTTCATCCTCAATGGCTTGGAAATAAGAACCTGGTGCGAAATAAACTTCTTGTCCGATTTCTTCTAATAAACCAAGCACATCTTTCGCATTTTCACTAATCAAAGCATCCCCAAATACCAAAACACGTTCAAAGTCTTTTGGCTCAATCGTTGTAAATAAATTATTTGAAATATTAAATTCAACTCCTGGAGCATAAATGCGATTAGAACGATTCTTTGTATCAATAAGCAAAGTCGATGAACCATGAATGCCTTCAATATGTTGCACATCAATTTGTTTCTCAGATAAATAATTACCTAGTTCATCACCAACGCTCCCCTCTCCCACAGGAGCAATCACTTCATAGGGAAAGCCAAATTGTTGATAAACAGTGGCCGCTTTTAAAGCTGAACCACTTAGTTGCAAATGAGAAGAAAGAACTTCATAATCTTCATTCCCTTTAGGTAATTCTTTAACATATTCAAGCCATTCGGCTTGTACAGTACCAATAATAAGTGTTTTTTTCATATGACCATTATAACAAATAAAAAGCCCCAATTTCATTGGGGTTTTCCACAAGGTGGCTCCAGGCGGAATCGAACCGCCGACACAAGGATTTTCAGTCCTTTGCTCTACCGACTGAGCTACAGAGCCAATGGTTGCGAGGGAAGGATTTGAACCAACGACCTCCGGGTTATGGGCCCGACGAGCTAACCGGACTGCTCTACCTCGCGATGTGTTTGAGTGTTAATAATGGCGGAGGAACTGGGATTCGAACCCAGGCGCCGATTTCTCGACCTACCGGTTTTCAAGACCGGACCCTTCAACCACTTGGGTATTCCTCCAATAGTGGACCCTGAAGGACTCGAACCTTCGACCAATCGGTTATGAGCCGATAGCTCTGACCAACTGAGCTAAGGGTCCTCATGTGGTAACACTCTTGTTAAAAAACAAATGGTAGCGAGAGTGAGATTCGAACTCACGACCTACCGGGTATGAACCGATTGCTCTAGCCAACTGAGCTATCTCGCCAAATGGTCGGGATGGCAGGATTCGAACCTGTGACCCCTTGATCCCAAATCAAGTGCACTACCAAGCTGTGCTACATCCCGAAAGCGCGCCGAGCAGGAGTCGAACCCGCAACCTTTTGATTCGTAGTCAAATACTCTATCCAGTTGAGCTATCGGCGCATAACTATTTTTCAGTGCCCATTTATATTACCATTGCCTAACCCTTTTGACAAGAGCTTTTTTTAACTCTTTTTTCGCCTTTGGATTGAAAACCACCATTTCCTTCCAGATACTCCATAACGATTTGTTTCTTAAACTCATATGAATATTTTGCCATAAAAATACCGACCTCCAATCGTTAGATTTTGGTCTAACTTTTAGGGGTCGGTACAATCTCAGGGCTATCTCTCATTCATCTAAATCTAAAATCTCAATCATATTATTCTTGTAGAGAACCGCTTTCGCTCCATAAATAGCTTGAATACCACCATCTACATCCAATACATCTGTTGCGCCAATCTTCTTTAGTTTTGCCTTATCTACCTTTGAAGAATCCTTAACATTCACTCGCAAACGAGTGATACAAGCATCCACATCTTCAATATTTTCAGAGCCACCTAAAGCCGTAATAATTTCTACTGATTCCTCCTTTATTGAAGACTTCGATTCCACCTTAATTTCTTCTTCCTCTTCTTCACTTCGACCAGGTGTCATCACATTAAACTTAGTGATGTAGAATCGAAAGAAGAAATAGTAAAGTACAGACCACGCTAGCCCAAATGGAATTTGTAATACCCAATTTGTATGTTCATTTCCTTGTAAGATACCGAACAATGTGAAGTCAATTACCCCACCAGAGAAAGTGTTACCAATCGAAATATTCAATACATCCGCAATCAAGAAACTAACACCATCAAAGAAAGCATGAATAATATATAACAACGGATTAACAAACAAGAACATAAATTCGATTGGTTCCGTAATTCCGGTGATAAAGGAAGTTAAAGCCACACCAATGAATAAGCCTTTGTACTTTGAACGACGTTCTTTTGGTACGCAATGATACATCGCCAGACAAGCCGCCGGCAAACCGAACATCATTGTTGAGAAACGACCAGCAAAGAAACGCGTTCCTTCGGTAAATAAACCAACATGGTTCGGATTGGCTAGTTGAGCAAAGAAAATCTTCTGAGCACCAGCCACGGAAACACCTGCAACCGTTTCAACACCACCAAGTTCGGTGTACCAGAACATGGGATAAACCATATGAT
The DNA here is from genome assembly GCF_019798045.1 of Bulleidia sp. zg-1013. Classification (NCBI taxonomy): domain Bacteria; kingdom Bacillati; phylum Bacillota; class Erysipelotrichia; order Erysipelotrichales; family Erysipelotrichaceae; genus Bulleidia; species Bulleidia sp. zg-1013. Next base: position 151,874 of record NZ_JAGXEX010000002.1, on the reverse strand, counting down.
GAAGACCAACTGCACCACATAAACGCATTAAGAAACCATACAAGAATGTTCCAATTGGACCAGCCTTAGCAATGTATTGACCGGAAGTCACCAATAAGTTTTGGAATGGAGGCCATACCACAAAGAAAATTGCACCAACACCAATTGCCGCAAAACTGGTTACAATCGGCACAAAACGAGAACCGCCAAAGAAGCCTAATACCTGAGGCAATTGAATATTTTGGTACTTATTATGTAAGGTGAGGGCAATCATACCAATCACAACAGCTCCAATCACACCTGTATCAATCGTATTTCCTTTAGGATTAAAGATGGCTAATAAAGCAGAAATCGTAGCCGTCATCACCAAATAACCAACAACCCCTGCTAAAGCAGCTGTTCCTTTATCCCTCTTTGCTAGACCAACGCACAAACCAATGCATAATAGTAAAGCCAAATTTGTGAAGACCGCATTTCCTGCCGCCGACATAACTTGGAAAATCCCTTGTAAAACAGGATTCGCTAAAACCGGATAAGCCGCTACCGTTGTCGGGTTAGATAAAGCACCACCGATACCTAGAAGTAAACCGGCCGCCGGCAAAATAGCAATTGGCAACATGAATGATTTACCAATTTTTTGTAATGTCTTAAACATACATTCTCTCCTTTCTTTCTATGTATGAACACAAGAATTCTTATGTTTAGACCAAGGGAATACTACGAATAATATTTTCTAAATGAACACTCAAATAAGCCATTTCCGCTTCATTTAGCAATAAACCATATTTTTCTTCAATGACTTCAGAAATCTTTTTCGCAAGTGCGAAGGCTTTTGCATAACGTTCTTGAATGACTTCCTTTAAATCATTTTGAATTTCACTATGATCTAAAAATCTCCTTACCGCAAAACGAATATGTGTCATCAAGCGTTGGCGAGCATCTTCGTATTGTCTTAAATCAACGCCTAAGTTCTTTTCAATCAGACTAAGCACATCACTCATTACTTGGAAGTTCAAGTTTGTAAAACTTAAATCCTCATGGTGCAAAGCCGCATGAATATGCATACAAAGAAAACCTGCTTCTGCTAAAGGAAGATTGATTTTTAAACTTTCATTCACCATACGCAAAGCTTTTTTCGCAAACGCAAATTCCTTGGGATAAAAATAAGCTGTTTCATCTACGAACACATTTTGTACAACAATATTTTCATGATAGCGTTTCACACTAAAGCGTAAGTGATCCAATAAAGACACATGGATGTTTTGGTCAAAATCTTGTGAAAAGCATTCTTTTAATTCACGAATGATTTCTTCCGATATAGAAACAATTTGATTATCTGTTTCACTAATTAATTTTTCATAACGAGCCAAATTCTTTAGCCCATACAAATTCACTATTTTCGTTTCATCTAAACTATCTCCGGCTTTCTTTTGAAAACCAAGACCAGTCCCAAAAGCAATCAAATTTCTTTGTTTATCATCTTGGCATAAAACCACATTGTGATTTAACACTTTCTCAATTTTAAGCATGATTCACTTCCGCAACGACTTGTCCTTTTTCCACTTTTCCATAAGATACTTTCATTGTCATATCGCCTGAATTGGTAACTAAAACGAGAACATCACTTTCTAATCCTTTTTCTTTCATCAAATTTAAATCCATATAAGAAACAACATCCCCTTTTCTAAGATGCTGACCAACCTTTACTTTGGTTTCAAAGCCTTCACCTTTTAAAGTAACTGTATCTAAACCCATATGAATTAAATATTCCCAACCTTTTTTATCCTTTACACCAAAGGCATGTCCAGTCGGAAAAACCATCGTTACTTCCCCCTCCACCGAGGAAACAATCTCATTTTCACTTGGCATAACCGCAAAGCCTTTTCCCGCTAAACCTTTTGAAAACACCGGATCATTGACTTTTTCTAGTGGTTTTAACTGACCATTACAAGGAGCAACCACTTGCGTCTTCTTTGAAAATAAACCCATACTTCTTCCCTCCTAATATAGAAAAGCTCATTAGAAAAAATCTAATGAGCTAATGCCTGTCATTACAGTAACACGCTTTTTACAAGTTCATGATAACATAAAGCCCTTTCAAAAGAAAATACTTTTTACGTCTCTTTTTCAATTTTCAAAAGACTTTCTTGACGAATAGCTTCTCTTAATTCTTTTAAATAACTTGAAAATGAAGCTTCTTTTTCACCATAAGTAAGTTGTAAATCATATTCCAAAGGAAGCCAAGTTTGAATATTGGAACGATTGTGTTGAAAAACAGCTTCCATCTTATCCAAAGCCTTGTAAATCTTCGCTTCCATACTCTTCTGCTCTTCCATTTCAATATACAAAGACTTCATTCTTTCTTGTGTTGGAAGTGACAATTGATCTAACCATTCCAATAAAAGTTCTTTTTCTTTAGTGGTATCTTTCTCTTTTTTTACAAAGCTGGGAATATCACCGGTAAAGATTTCACCCAAATCATGAATAATGCACATTTCAATCACTTTATTCATATCCACATCGGGATACTCTTCTTTTAAAAGAAAAGCCATCATTGTCAACATCCAGCAATGTTCGGCAACACTTTCATGCCTTCCTTCTTGTGTATAACAATGCCTTGTTCGATCTTTTAAGCGGATACTAATATCCATGGCTTGCATAAGTTCTTCGATGGTCATAATCCGATTATAACAAAAAAACGAGGTTATTCCCCGTTATTTCTGCACTTTTACTTTTGTCCAGAGATCAGATAGTTTTTCTTTCACACCTGGATTATAGTGGAACACTTCATCCTTATTGTAATTTGTTCTAGGACGATAAGAAGCGATGCCGTCGTACTCATTATTCGCAATTTCTTCTTCCACTTCTTGAATAACAGCTGTATAACCAACAGCTTTAGAGTTATTCTTTTGAACTTCTTTAGAAACCATTTCATTAATGAAAGCATGAGCTAAAGCCGGGCAACTTGCATTTTTAGGAATAACCATGGCATCCGTCCAGATATTTGTACCTTGCTTTGGTTGGAAATAATCCAACTCTTCATTTTCCAATAAAACATAAGAAGCATCACCCGAATACATCATTGCAATGTCTTTTTTATTATTGACCATATCATCAATGACTTCATCCGTTACATAGGACGGTGCCATTGTCTTATTCATTTCTTGTAACCAAGCATACGCTTTTTTTATTTCACCATCATCCTTGGTATTCATAGAATACCCTAAAGCCTTTAAAGCCACCATAAACCCATCGCGTTGGCTATCGTAGAAAAAAATCTTTCCTTTGTACTTAGTATCACGAAAAACATTCCAACCCAACTTTTCAACATCAGCCGGATTGACTTTTTTCTTATTGTAAACAATACCCACATTACCCCAGAAATAAGGAACTGAATATTCTTGTTTTGAATCAAAGTCTTTTTGTTTCTTAAGAAGACTTGGATTGACATTGGATAAATTTGGAATTAAAGACTTATCTAACTTTTGTAAGTAATCTTCTTTTAATAATTGTTCAACCATATAATCTGATGGCACAATCACATCGTAAGAACTACCTCCCAATAACTTTGTGTGCAACATTTCATTAGAATCAAAGAGATCGTATTGGACATGGGCATTGTACTTCTTCTCAAAGTTTTTAATTGTATCATCCGCGATATATTCAGATGCATTATAAACATTAATTTTGTTACAACCATATTTCTGTTTGGCGTCAATTTGTGTGGTTTCCACCTTCTTATTCCCACAAGCAGTTAATAGAGATAAAGCTAAGGCTACGCTAATAAACTTCACTATTTTTTTCATTTTTCTTTTCTCTCCTATATTTTTGTACCATTGGTACTACATTGATTAAAATTAAGACAATTGTCATTACATAGACAATTAAACTCGATAAAGCGTTGATGGTTGGATTCACCCGTTTTACATTGGAATACACATAAATGGAAATATTGGAAACACCAGGACCGGTCGTAAATAAGGAGATGACAAAGTCATCAAAAGACATTGAAAAAGCAACCAAAGCCCCAGCAATTATCCCTCCTTTAATTTGTGGAATAATGACTTTCCACATGGCTTGGTTTGGTGTGCAACCAAGATCTAAAGCCGCATCAGCCAAGTTTGGATCCAATCTTCTTAAACGTGGCATAATGGATAAAATCACATACGGTATACAAAAGGCAATATGTGCCAATAACATCGTCATAAACCCGGTAGCAATGTTCAAACTTGTAAAAAATAACATCAACCCTATCGCCGTTACAATTTCCGGATTTAACATCGGTAAATTATTCACTTGGGATACCATTTCTTTTAAGACCCGATTCGATTTACTTAAACCTATCGCCGTAATTGTTCCCACGATGGTTGAAATCAGTGTTGCTAATAAGGCAATAATCACTGTGTACCAAATGGCTTCCATAATCGTTCGATTCGCAAACATCTTGGCATACCATTTCATTGAAAATCCTTCAAACTTGGATAAAGATTTGGATGAGTTAAAACTAAAGATTAGCACATATAGAATTGGCGCATAGAAGAAGGCAAGCACCAACCATAGATAAACCTTTGAAAAAATAGATTGTTTCTCTTGCATTATTCCCCCTTTGTTTCACGATCTAAGCGACGGGTAATAAACATCGAAATTAAAATCACGATTGCCATGATTAAACTAATCGCTGAGCCGAAGTTCCAATCACCTGTACTAACAAAATAATCTTCAATCAAATTACCAATTAGCACATACTGTCCACCACCCAATAGCTTTGGAATAAAAAAACTAGAGACTGCCGGTAAGAAAACTAATGTAATCCCTGAAATCACTCCTGAAAGCGATAAAGGCAAGACAACACGACGGAAAGTCTGAGCCTCATTAGCACCTAAATCATGAGCGGCAATTAACAAACTTGGATCAATCTTCGATAAAGAAGTGTAAATTTGTAGAATCATAAATGGTAAGAAGTTGTACACCATGCCCACATACACCCTTAGTTCCGGACTCAAATTCAATATGGCTAAAATGCCACGCCATGCGTAGGTACGCACCAACATATTAATCCACATTGGCAACGTCACTAACAATAAAATCAAAGCTTGCGAATTTCCTTTTAGCTTCGCCATCGCATAGGCCGTTGGATAACCCGTCACAATACAAATCACCGTTGTGATAAATGCCATCTTTAAACTACGCCATAAAACCGCCGGGAAGATTGGATCTTGGAAAAAACGAATGAAGTTATTCAAGGTAAACTGCAAGGTTAAAACCGAGTTGCCCTTTTTTGTGAACGCATAGAACACAATCATCAACATTGGAATCACAATCATAATGGTCATCCATACTACATATGGATACACCAAACGTTTAAAACTCTTCATTAGTACACCATCTTTTCCATGACATGAATGTCTTCTGGCTTCCAAGACAAACCAATTCTTTGTCCCACTGCAATCGCATCTGTTGTTTCTAGCTTTAATTCACGTCCTTGAGTAGCGAAAGTAACCTTATAATCCCCTTCTTTGATTTCATCCACATCAAAATCGTACTTCACATCCCAAATTTCAACCTTGGAATTATCTTCCATATCCCAAGCATACGCATCTGCCCAACGCACTAAATCAGTATCTAAAGCAACGGATTCTTGTAACTCATCTACAGTTGTATAGAAATCAAAGGCTTGAATTCCTTCTTGATTAGCTTGGTTTTCAGTTGTTTTTGGCTCCACCACTTTAATTTGAATGGTAATACGAGTACCATTACTCGTTCCAAAGGTACAATCATAACTACCAACCTTTTCTTCCACTTGGTATTGCACTTCGGTCAAAGAAATATTTTCTTCTTCCCCTTCACGCCAAGCTTGAGCATTAGCACGAGCAATAACTTCAGCATCGTTTAAATTCGCTACATCTTCTAAGTCCATCGAGAAGTTTGAAGCAGAAATACGTTCACCATATTCTTCATTGACAACATCACGTTCTTTAGTGACGTGCATCGTAATGGTTTTAGCCGTACCACTGGCGGTTTCAACAATCACTTCATAATGAACACCCTTAAATAGAACCGATTTCACTTCGCCATTTAATAAGCCTTTATTTCTAGCAACAATATCAATATCTTCCGGACGAATCATAATGTCCACTTCTTGATTGGCTTCAAATCCATAATCTGTACAAACGTATTCTTTTTCATCAAAACTAACCAAACGGTCTGCTACCATGGTGCCATCAATAATATTGGAATCGCCAATAAAACGAGCACAATATTCATTAATCGGTTCATTATAAACCGCTAAAGGACTGCCCACCTGTTCAATTTCCCCCTCACGCATAATGACAATCTTATCAGACATCGTAAGGGCTTCTTCTTGGTCATGCGTTACAAAGACAAACGTAATACCAACTTCACGTTGGATTTCCTTCAATTCCAACTGCATTTCTTTTCTTAAATTCTTATCCAAGGCACTCAATGATTCATCTAGCAATAGCACTTTTGGTTCATTAATCAGCGCTCGAGCAATCGCCACCCGTTGTTGTTGACCACCGGATAATCGGGTCACATCGCGTTTTTCATAGCCTTCCAAACCAACCAGACTTAACATACGCATTACTTTTTGATTAATGATGTCTTTTGGTTCTTTCTTGATTTTCAAACCAAAAGCGATGTTGTCATAGACATTTAAGTGTGGGAATAAAGCGTAATGCTGAAAGACCGTATTTACATCTCGTTTATACGCCGGTAAGGTCGCAATATCCTCGCCGTTCATCAAAACGGAGCCACCATCGGTTTCTAAAAAACCGGCAATAATACGTAATAAAGTGGTCTTACCACAACCGGATGGTCCCAATAAAGTAACGAATTCATTTTCATAAATATCTAAATTAATGCCTTTTAGTACCACTTGTTGACCAAAAGTTTTCACTACATTCTTGATTTCTATTAGTCTTTTTGCCATAATCTCTCCCTAAAATTTTGGTGGGGTTGATACCCACAATAATTCCGCCATTTTTTTAGCTCTATTTTCAATCCAATGGATTTCTTTTCCAGTTAGATAAAAGCTATCTCCCTTACGAACCACATATCCTTTTGGATGGGATTGGGTAACCACATGGACTCTTCCACTTAACACATAACCGAATTCTTCACCCTCATGGGGCTCTAAGACTTTTGATTGATGATTTGGTTCAATAACCAAACGAATGGGTTCCATTCTATTTTTCTGCGCATTGGGGACAATCCAAAAGGTTTTGACACCCTCTTGTTCATCCACAAAAGCATCTTCTGCTTGAAAGACAATTTGTTCCTCAACATCTTCTTGAAAAAAACCACTTAAATTTACCCCTAAGGCTTCTGCCACATCAGCCAAACTTTGAATGGATGGCGAAGTCAGATTTCGTTCTAATTGGGATAAAAAACCCTTGGTTAATTCCGTTCTTGAAGCCAATTCCTCTAATGTGAGATCATTTTTTAATCTTAATTGTTTTATTCTTGCACCAATATCAATCATACTTTTTCCTTTGTTTTGTATTACCAAACAAAAAGATTGGCAATACCAAAGTGATGATACCAATCTTTTAACTAATATTCAATATTTTTAAACAAAAAGTTTATAAATTATAAACAAAAGAAAAACTGGATGGAAACCCAGTTTTTATAAAGCCTTGATAACTTGTTCTAATTCTTCCTTCGGTTTGAAACCAACCGTTGTTGTAACAGCTTGACCATTCTTGAAAGCAATCAATGTTGGAATAGACATAATACCATAACGTTGAGCAATTTCTGGCTGTTCATCCACATTCACTTTCACAAAAGTTACGTCACTAATTTCATTGGATAATTGTTCCACTAATGGACCAACCATCTTACATGGACCACACCAATCCGCATAGAAATCCACAAAGACTTTTTCATTGTCTTTTAGGATTGCATCGTATTCAGCTATATTTTTAATTACATTCATTTTAAGTTCTCCTTTTCTCTATGCTCTTAGTATGACAGAAACAATTTTTATGACAATTTATTTGCTCAAAGAAGAAGCTGCCATCTCATCTAAGATAACTGTCACATCCGCATGGTCTTGAAGAATAGAAGCTGGACAATCCACACTCTTCTCCCCTTCTAACATATTCTTAACCGCTTGGGCTTTATTGGCACCAGTCGCAATTAAGATAATTTTCTTAGCGCGCATAATAGAAGCCAAACCTTGCGTAATAGCTAAGGTAGGCACTTGGTTTATGTCCCCCGCAAAGAAACGAGCATTATCTTGACGTGTTTGTTCCGTTAATTCCATAACATGTGTTTCACTTTCAAAAGAAGCCCCCGGTTCATTAAAGGCAATATGACCATCGGACCCAATACCTAAGATTTGTACATCCACGGATACCTTCTTTAAAGCAGTTTCATAATCTTTGCATTCTTGTTCAGGATTGCCGGTTTCACCATTTGGAACATGCGTATTTTCTTCTTTAATATCAATATGATTAAATAAATTTTCATGCATAAAAGTATAATAGCTTTCTTTGTGATTTCTTGGTAAACCAACGTATTCATCTAAATTAAAGCTAATTGCCTTAGCATAGGATGTACCATTTTTTTGATGGTCTTCAATCATTTTCTTGTATAAGCCAAGCGGACTAGAACCGGTCGCCAAACCTAATACACAATTTTCTTTATCCATCACCGGACGGAATGCTTCAAAAGCAGCTTCTGAAACTTCCTCATAATTTTTCTTAACCATGATTTTAAACATACTTTTCTCCTTAATCAATTTCAATGGAATAGGAACACTGCCATACTCCCTTAGGTTCTATTTTAATACATCCTTCTCTTTCCTCATAGTCCAAATGATTTTCTGTAAAATCGGTATGAGAATACCACGGTTCTATGCAAACAAAAGGCGCTTCCGGTGACCAATAAGCAAGCCAAGGATAGCCATCATGAAAAACTTTTACAAAATGTTTTCCATCGCTTAATTTTGACCATCGACTACTTGGCTTTTCTAAAATGATGGTTTTTCGCAATTCCACTGGATCTAAATCAATCTTGCTTGTTAAAACACCATTCACTAGTTCTTCTTGTGCAAGTTCAATGTGATAGTCTTGTTGATGCTTTCCTTTTTCTAAAGGACAATTGAAAGCCGGATGCAAGCCAAAATGAAAGGGCATCACTTCTTCATTCTTATTTTCAATGGAATAATGAATCACTAACTTTTTAGCAACTAATATGTAGTCAATCACTAAGCGAAAGTGGTATGGATATTGCTTTAATGTGTCTTCACTATCCTCTAAAACCATCGTAATGGTATTTTCATCGTGGTGTATGCAATGAAATAAGCTATTTCTTGTAAAGCCGTGGTTACCCATCTGATAAGTCTTCCCTTTGATGGTTAAATAGCCACTCTTACTTTTTCCAACCATAGGAAAAAGTGTTGGATTTCTACCGGACCAATACTTCGGATTACCTTGCCACATATATTCCAAACCATTTTCTTTGGATTGGAAATGATGAATTTCAGCGGCTTGTTCATCAACTTGAACCAAAACCCATTGATTTTCAATTGTATATGTACTCATATTCACCCCTTTGTTAGTATACTCTTTCCTGAACTAAGCATAAAGATAAAAGTTGGTTTATAATAAGATGGTTAAAAGGAGAAATAAAACAGTATGGCATTTATTGATTCCATTAAGGAAAAAGCGAAAGCGGATAAAAAAACGATTGTTTTGCCTGAAGCGGAAGATGAAAGAACCCTCCGTGCCGCGGCTAAAATTTTAGAAGAAGATTTAGCAAATTTAATTTTATTGGGGGATAAAGAAAAAGTGAAAGATGATGCTGAAAAATTGGTTGTGAATATTGACCAAGCAACCATCATCAATCCAAAAACAAGTGATAAGTTAGATACCTATGTAACAACTTTAACTGAACTTCGTAAAGCAAAAGGGATGAGTGAAGAATTAGCTCGTAAGACTTTGAGTGAAGATAACACGACTTTTGGTGTTATGATGGTGAAGTTAGACGAAGCAGATGGGTTGGTATCAGGTGCTTGTCACTCAACCGCCAATACCCTACGCCCTGCTTTACAAATCTTAAAGACGGCAGCAAACGCTAAGTTAGTTTCTGCTTTCTTTGTGATGAGTACGGTGAATAAGGATTTAGGTGAAAATGGTACCTTCATTTTCGCTGACTGTGGTTTAAATCAAGATCCGACAGCTGAACAATTAGCTTCAATTGGGGCTGATTCGGCGAAAAGTTTTGAGTATCTTGTTGGTGGCGAAGCGAAAGTAGCTTTCTTAAGTCATTCCACAAAAGGTAGTGCTAAACATGCTTTAGTGGATAAAGTAAGAGAAGCGGCTGAAATCACCGCTCGTGACTATAGTGATTTGAAATCCGATGGTGAATTGCAATTGGATGCAGCTATTATTCCGGAAGTTGCCGCCTTAAAGGCAGCAAACTCCACTGTAGCAGGACATGCCAATGTCTTGGTATTCCCTAACCTAGATGCTGGTAATATTGGTTATAAATTAGTTCAACGCTTAGGTAATGCGGAAGCCTATGGTCCTATGTTACAAGGAATTGCGAAACCGGTGAATGATTTGTCCCGTGGTTGTTCTTGGGAAGATATTGTTGGTGTTGTCGCATTAACTGCTGTTCAAGCTCAACAAAAATAATCAAACAAAAAAGAAGATTAGGTACAGAGTAAGTTGTATCTAATCCTCTTTTTATTTTGGCCAATCTAACACTTTCTCCTTTTTTACTAAAAAGGCTTTTTTTGCTAGTTGCGCCAAAGGTGTATCACTTAATGAATCCGAGTAAAATTCATGAATTTCTCCCTTTGGAAAACGTTTGTAAAAACGTTTTACCTTCTCTTCTCCATGACAATTTAGACCCATATAATGACCTGTTTTTTGTTCAACAGGTGACGCTATAATGCATTGGATGTGTAGTAAACGACCAAATTCTTGAATTAAAAATTCAGGGGAAGCAGAAATTATCACATCATCTTCTTTTTGTTGATAAAAGGATTTTACATGGTCTAAATGACTTTCACAGAACCGTTTTGTTGCAAGAGGCATATCTTTCACATACACAAACAAATGAAACAGGTTTTCCTTGAAGCTTTGTTTTGAAACAAGCTGTAAGCCATAACCAATCCCAAAAAAGATGATTCTTGGTAAATTAAGTAAAGTCTTTGGATAATGGCAAAATAAATAGCGAATAAAACTAAAAGTAGAATCACCATCATAAATAGTCTTATCCCAATCATAGACATTCATTTCTTGACCTCCATTGTGCCATCAATTAGATTGGTATACAGTCCAGCCGGTACATGTAAATAAGAAAATGTGTGACCAAATAAAGTAGCAAGAACCAATACTAACTCCAATACCCATTGTCCAATAACTGTCCATTGGAACATTTCATAGATAGCAATAAAAGATAATAAATCTGTTAATGGATTAAAAAGAATTTCAAAACCTAGTGTCAATGCATTTAAGCCACTCATCTTAACCAATAAACCCATTGTTAGTGGATTAACGAACCAAAGTACCATCATAACTAATAAAGTACGAACCCACCTATCCTCTTCTCGTTTATGTGATTGCCATAAGAAGATAATCACGCCAATCCAACGAATTGTACTTAAAATAATTTCCAGCCAATTGCTACGAATAAAGAAATAATAATTCACCGGTTGCGCCTTTATGTAGTTCAAAAAGGAATGGTAAGTAATAAAATTATCGGGCATCGCAAAACGAAGAAATAAGGTTACTAACACCAATATAATTGGACAAATTACAAAAAAAATCATCTTATAGTAATCCAAGAAAAACATTTCCGCATCAATTAAATACACATAAACTTTTTGATTATCTCTAATCTTTAGTAAAAAGCCATACCCAATAGCTACCAGCAAAAAAGCAAAGACATTTTTTTGTCCCAAATAGCTGGCAAAATAAAGAACTAATGGAAAATTCAAGAAAATCAAACAATATAAAATACGGATTTCTTTTCGTGACAAACAAAAGATAAAATAAGCTAACAATAATTCCACACTAATTAAAACAAAGCCATCTGATACAAATAAGCCGGCTAAAATTGTCATGGGAATAAAAGAAACATGAACCACTTCTTCTTTTTCAGAGAAAAGACGATACAACACAAACAACAAATACGACGCTAACAGCATTCGCCAATAATTCATCGAACCAAGTTGAATCAATTGATGACTACGGAAGGAACTGAAAAAAATACCCGCTAACAACACGCAGAAACAAAACCATGGATTTTTTAAGTGAAAACTATCCACGATATTAAAGGTCAAAGATCCTAAAAACCAAAGACTCATAACAATAATCCATAAGCCAAAGGAAATTTGAAAATAACGCAAACAATATTGCAGAGCTTGTTGCCAAAGAGGAAAGCCTTGTAGTAAAGAACCATCAACGAAATTGATATCCAAACTAGCGTATTGTTTCACAAGAAAAAAACCTAAGATACAACTACCCAAGACAACCAAGGATTGCCAACGAAACAAAGAATGAAATGTCTTAGTATGTTGTGACCATAGCGTAAACAACATAAAAGCAATTAGAACAATGGTCCAAAACACAAACCAACCACGACCGAAGTGAAGTCCGATACCAATTAAGAAAAGAAATTCCAATATACCAAAGCTAGCCACAATTCCTAGTGGAAAGCCATATTCTTTATTTTTACTAAAATGAAGCACATGTTGAACCCAGTGTCCTAAGGCTTCCCATAAGACAACAGACGCAACGCTTACTAAAATTCCTAGTACCATACTAGTCTCCCATTCACCTTTACTATTTTAATGGACTTTTCTTTTCTTGTCCAAAAACAAAAGTCTAACTTTTTGGGGTCACATCATTATACCATCTTATCGGAATAATACTGTTTTATGGAGTTGAATATACATTTCGTTCATTAGATGAATTACAAAAGGGGATGGAAGAGTGTATTGATGTTGATAATGATCAAAGAATTACCACAAAATTAAAAGGATTAACCCCTGTAGAATACAGAAATCAATCCTTATATATTAATTTGAAATTGGCTTTACTTCGTTACTCTATGTTTTTAATATTGAGGCATTTGTGGAACAGGAGCTTCTTTACTTGGTAAATCCGCAATCGCCGCTTCCGTTGTCAAGAATAAACCAGAGATACTGGCCGCATTGAGTAAAGCTGAACGAGTCACCTTAGTTGGATCAATAATACCTGTCTTAGAGAGATTTACCCATTCACCTTTCTTAGCATTAAAACCAATCCCCTTATTTTCCGCTAATTGTCTTTCAAGAATTTCATTGCCATCAAAACCGGCGTTTTCAGCAATCTGACAAATTGGCGTTTTTAAAGCTTCTAGCACAACATTTACACCACGTTGTACATCCACTACATCTTCCTTAAGACTAGACTTCACTTCCTTATAAGCTTCAATCAACGCTAAGCCGCCGCCAGACACAACACCTTCTTCAACAGCGGCTTTCGTTGCATTCAAGGCATCTTCGATTCTCAATTTCTTTTCTTTTAATTCTGTTTCTGTGGTTGCTCCAACCTTAATCAAAGCAACACCATTGGTTAGCTTACCTAAGCGTTCTTGAAGTTTTTTCTTATCATAATCAGATGTTGTATTTTCAATCGTCTTCTTAATTTCCGAAACACGATTTGAAACTTCTTCTTTATCACCAGCACCATCAATAATCGTTGTCTTATCTTTCGATACAACCACCTTCTTCGCTGAACCAAGATCAGCTAAAGTTAAGTCTGCTAAATTTTGATTTAAATCCTTTGAGCAGAAAGAAGCACCAGTCATAACGGCAATGTCTGCTAATTGGTTCTTCGAGTTATCACCAAAACCCGGCGCCTTCGTTGCGACCACATTAAAGGTTCCTCTTAGCTTATTGATAATTAAAGTACTCATCACTTCATTATCATAATCTTCCGCAATCAAGACCAATGGCTTATTCACTTTCACTACTTCTTCTAGCAAAGGAAGAATTTCTTGAATGGTGTTAATCTTTTGATCTGTCACTAAAATATAAGGGCTATCTAAAGAAACTTCCATCTTATCGCGATCAGAAACCATATATGGAGAAACATATCCCTTATCGTACTGCATACCTTCCGTCATTTCTAATACTGTTTCAAAAGAACGAGATTCATCCACATTGATAACACCATCATTACCAACTTTAGACATCGCTTGAGCAATGATTTCACCTACTTCTTCACTTCCCGAAGAAATCGTCGCAATGTTTTTAATATCTTCATTAGTGGTGATTTGTTTAGAAGAATTTAATAAAGCCTTCGCTGCTTCCTTAGCCGCTTTTTCCATTCCTTCTCTCATTAAAACCGGATTAGCTCCTTTATCCACTGCCTTTAAGCCAGCGTTAATCATGGCTTGTGTCAAGATAGTGGCAGTGGTGGTTCCATCTCCTGCTACTTCATTGGTGTTATTCGCCGCTTCATAAACCAACTTCGCCCCCATATTTTGAAACTTATCCTCTAATTCCACTTCTTTGGCAATGGTGACACCATCATTGGTAATCACCGGTGAACCAAATGACTTTTCCAACACCACATTTCTTCCCTTTGGACCAAGAGTAATCTTAACTGCATCGGCTAATTGATTGACTCCCTCTACCATTAAATCACGTGCTTCTTTTGCATATTTTAATTCTTTTGCCATAAAAACCTCCTATTCAACAATGGCTAAAATATCTTCAGCCTTAATCAATAAATATTCTTCGTCATTATCTTTTACTTCTGTACCACTATACTTCTTATAGATGACATGTTGACCTTTTTTTAAATCAATTGGAATTAAGTTTCCATTTTCGGTTAAACCCGGACCAACCGCTAAGACTAACGCATGACTTGGTTCATCGCCAGCTTCTTTTGTCTTCAAAACGATTCCGGATGCCGTAACGGTTTCTTCCTTTACTTTTTCCAACACAACATAATCTCGCAATGGTTTTAACATAATTACCTCCTTTAGCACTCTTGCCTGTTATGTGCTAATTAGTAGTTTAGCACAATATCTTTCCCTGTCAATTCATTCACTATAAGTATTTATAAAACACTTTAAAGCAGAATAAAGACACAAGCACGCATCGTTGTGGCTTGATATAAACCTTTGATACTGCTTTGTTCTAAGAATTAAAAATAAGACATCATCAAGCTATACACCACACTCAAACTAAAAAGCACGACGGGATGACTTGGTTTCAAAACACCCTATGAAGCCTATTATTCAACTGTGTTGCACTCAGCTTGACAATTCAAGAATAAGGAAAATTCCAAAAATATTTCCTTTTCTTTTTACGAACGTAAAACCGCTTGACACTTTTCTTTTAATTCATGCAAAATACTTTCATGAATCTCATTAACTTCACTTTCTTGTAATGTATGTTCACTATCTTGATAACGAATTCTTAAAGCAATGGACTTGTCTTCTTTAGCAACGTGTTTTCCTTCATAAACATCAAAAATATCCACTTGACGAACTAACTGCTTCCCATTTTGACGAATGGTATCAACAATCTTTTGCGCGGGTATTTCCTTCTTAACAACCAAGGCAATGTCACGATCCACTGAAGGATAGCGGTCTAATTCCTTAAAGTGAAGACGCTTTCTTTTCACTTGATAGAAAACTTCTAAGTTTACTTCCGCATAGAAAGCTTCTTTTAAGGAATATTGTTTTTGAAGCGTTGGATGAACTTCACCAAAAATAGCTAAGAGTTGATGATTCAAGTAAACCAAAGCCGAACGGTATGGATGAAAGTGGCTTATATATTCATTGTTTTCCTTGATTTCAATGTGATCTTGCTGAATACCAAATTTCTTTAACCAAGCCATTAAAATACCTTTTAAGGTATAGAAATCACTTTTTTCTTCTAAACCAAATAACTTATCCTCTTGATAATTTCCTTCTAAGAAAATGGATAAGCGTTCTTGTTCCAATCCCTTCGCATACACTTTTGAAATTTCATAGAAAGCTAATGGATAATTCTTATGGGCTATGTTGTATTGAACACTGGCTAATACAGATGTCATTAAAGAAGTACGCAAATGGCTTCTCGCCTCTGACATCGGCATGGATAAAGAAATCGCTTCTCCCAAAGGCCATAAAGCTTTTTCACTTTCTTCTTTGGATTGTAACGTATAAGTCACAATCTCTTGTAAACCA
Organism: Bulleidia sp. zg-1013; assembly: GCF_019798045.1. Taxonomy (NCBI): domain Bacteria; kingdom Bacillati; phylum Bacillota; class Erysipelotrichia; order Erysipelotrichales; family Erysipelotrichaceae; genus Bulleidia; species Bulleidia sp. zg-1013. Next base: position 135,692 of record NZ_JAGXEX010000002.1, on the reverse strand, counting down.
AAAGAGATAAGTGTTTCTCTTGTCTTACGCTTGGCTATTTGGCGTTCGTTTCTTTCCCCGACGGTTGCTTCCATGCGTGGTAGGGTTGTATCTAAATCATCGTATCCTAACAAACGAATCACTTCTTCTTGTACATCCGCATCTAATTCCATATCTCTTCTATAGCTTGGAATATAACAAGTGATTTCATCTCCTTGCACCAATGGTGTAAAATTCAATCTTTCGAGAATGGAAGAAACTTGTTCTAAGGTGAATTTAGTGCCTAAAACTTGATTTAAATGACTTAGTGTCTCTTTGATTTCAATAGCGGTATAGCCATCCTGTCCTGCTTCAACCGTTTCTTCAATCTCAGCACCTTCTGCTAGTTCAACCAGAAGATCCGTTGCCCTTTGAATAGCTTGTTGAGCCGCTAATGGATCCATTCCCTTTATGAAACGAGAAGCCGCCTCTGTCATTAAATTCAAGCGCGTTGCGGTATGACGAATTTGTACAGTTGAGAAATGTGCCGCTTCCATGAAAATCGAAGTTGTTTCATCATCAATCATGGACTCTTCTCCGCCCATTACACCGGCAATGCCCGCAAAATGACCACTTGTTTCAATAACAATATCTTCTGGTTCTAATTGGAATTCCACACCATCTAAGGCTCTAATTTTTTCTTGATGACCATCTACCACTTCAATGGAATGGTTTTTTAATTTACTAAGTTGATAAAAATGAAGGGGTTGACCTGTTTCTAACATAACATAATTGGAAATATCGACAACATTATTAATACTGTTGATGCCGGAAGAAATAAGGGCTTCCTTTAACCACTTTGGACTAGGACCAACTTTCACTCTACCAATTACTTTTCCTAAATAATACGATGCTTTTTCAGTCTTTAAGTGAATTTGAAAGGAAGATGGCACTTCCCTATGTTCTTGTAATGTTGGCAGTGTTACCTTTCTATTTACAATCGCCGCTACTTCTCTAGCCATTGCCCACATTGATAAACAGTCCGAACGGTTAGCAGTTAAAGAAATATCTAAAATCGTATCATCTAAACCAAGATAGGCTAACACATTCGTTTCACCAACTGGAGCATCCTGATTTAATTCTTCAATACCATTGATTTGTTTATCCCTGAGTAATTTGGTATCAACACCTAATTCCTTTAAGCTACATAACATACCATTCGATTCTAAATTATGAACTGGTTTGGCACTGATTTCACCCATTGGTAACTTAGCTCCCGGTAAAGCGACGATTACTTTTAGTCCTGTTCGACAATTTGGAGCTCCGCAAATAATTTGTTTAATATCTGTATCGGAAATACGTACTTGAACTTTATTCAAATGGGTTTTTGGAATAGGCTCTGATTCAATGATTTCACCAATCACCAAGCCTGTTGCACTTGCTAAGGTTTCTAGTCCTTCAACTTCATGACCGGAACGGGTTAAAGATTGAGCTAATTCTTGGGCTGAAATACCCTTTAAATCCACATATTGTGATAACCATTTATAACTTAATTTCATCTTTCTTCCCTCCTAGTCCAGTTCTTGAAATTGGTCTAAGAAACGGGTGTCATTGGTATAGAAATGACGGATATCATCAATACCATACTTCAACATAGCTACTCTTTCCAAACCAACCCCAAACGCAAAGCCGTTGTATTTTTTAGAATCAAAGCCGCTCATCTCTAAAACTTTCGGATGCACCATACCAGCTCCTAAAATTTCAATCCAGCCGGATTGCTTACAAACATGACAACCACTTCCTTCGCAAAACGGACAAGACACATCCACTTCTACTGAAGGCTCTGTAAAAGGAAAATAGGAAGGACGGAAACGAATTTGTCTACCTTTACCAAACATAGTGTTTGCCAAGGCTAATAAAGTACCCTTTAAATCGGATAAACGGATATCTTCACCCACAACCAATCCTTCGCATTGCATAAATTGATGAGAGTGTGTCGCATCATCATCATCACGACGATACACCTTTCCCGGACAAATTAACTTAATCGTTCCTTGACCATTAGCTTTTTCTAATTCTCTCATCTGCATAGCAGTGGTGTGTGTTCTTAATAAGGTGTTTGGATCAATATAGAAGGTATCCTGCATGTCCCTAGCTGGATGGTCCTTAGGGATGTTCGCCAGCTCAAAATTGTAATGGTCTAGTTCGACCTCCGGTCCATCCGCAATGGTATAGCCCATACCTAAGAATAGTTCTTCAATATCATCTTGAATGGCTAATAGTGGATGCTTTGTTCCCAACTTTCTTTGGTGACCATTTAAACTAATATCAATTTTTTCTTTTTCTAAACGGGCGAAGAGTTGTTGCTCTTCAAGAATCTTTTGAACTTGTTCGATAGCCTTCGTAACACTTTGTTTTAAGGCATTGACTTCTTGACCAAAAGCCGGCTTTTCTTCTTTTGGTAAGTCTTTCATTTGGCTCATTAATGCTTGGATAGAACCTTTCTTTCCTAAATAATCAATTCTTAGTTGATTTAAAATATCTAAATCTTTAGCCTCTTGAATAACTTGCAAAGCTTTTTCTTGTAAATGTTTAATGGATTCGTTCATAATCTTCCTTTCTTGCAATAAAAAACGTTCCTGACAATTGCAGGAACGTAAATATACGCGGTACCATCCTGTTTCGCATGTATTTCATACGCAACTTGATTACGCTTAACGGGCGTTAGCGGAGAGGGTTAATCTCACTCCAAAAGTGAATTCGCTTTCTTGATTAGAATTCCTTTTCAGCTACCGGAATCTCTCTACCTAATACAAGTGAAAGTTACTACTCTTTTATCATCGTATTGTTTAAATTATAGAGATAAACACGCTTATTTTCAAGTGTTTAGTCCTTTTCAATACGACGGTTTTCTTAACTGTCAATGTTCAACTTATTATTGCAATTTACGCAAATAACATAAATTAGATTTTTTACTTCTTTATATCTCTTCTGATATTTAATGCGAAACATAAAATTAGAAGCAATATCACAATGGCGTTAGACTAAAAATCTAACGATTGGAGGTTGGTATTTTATGGCTAAGTATAGTTCTGAATTCAAGAAAAAGTTGTAACGCCATTATTTAATTCTCTTGATAAGTCAAATAAGCTTCATAAAGCTCATCTATTTGACTCGGTTGAAATAAATAGGCATCCCCTAACGGAATAAGCTCTCCTTCTTCATATATAAAACCGGCACTTTCCTTCAAAGCAATGACTGCATAGGCTTGATCCTCTAATACATTTAAAATAGCCCGTAAACTTTCTTCACTTTCCACATAATGAAACAATACATCCAAACCGGATATATTCTGAATGTCACTTTTGAGAGGATAAAATTGACTATTCCCAATAAACAAATAAGCCATTGGTCCAATTAAAATTTCTGTCCCTTTATATCGTTGAATATCTGCCATTAAATCAAAATCCAGTAGACGATGATGTGCCAATAAGGCATCATTACCGACAAAGATAACTACATCACAATTCTCCAAAGCATGACGGATTTTAGAAATATTCTGTTCAAACAAACGGCAAAAACACATTTGGTTTTTTGGGACACCATAATAAAAAAGTGAACGAGCAATTTCTTTTTGAGTTGAAGCTTCTAAGCTTTCACCAATCACATGAAATTCTTCTCGAATACAGGTTAGGATAAGAACTCGACTTTCACTATGAAGAAGAGGCAAAAGGTCATCGGCTAGCCAAGATTGAGCCAAAGAAGCAGTGGATAAAATGATTTGTTTCATAAGAACTCCTTGCCACTAGTATAACTTTTAATTCATAATGTTTGTAGTATGAAACGTTATTATGGAGTTGTAAGTGGTCGTGTGCAGGGCGTCGGCTTTCGTTATTTTTGTCAATCTAATGCCCTACGTTTAGGTTTGACTGGCTTAGTTAGAAATTTAGATAATGGAAATGTGGAATTTTATGTGCAAGGTGACGAAACAAGACTAATGGTTTTCTTAGATCAAATTCAACAGGGGGATGGTCGTTTTATTCAAGTTAAAGATTATCAAGTCAAAGAAGTTGACTTAGTTCCTAATGAGAAAAAGTTTTCCTATTATTAATCTCTCTTGGTTGCTGGAAGTGTACCGACCCCTAAAAGTTAGACTTTGATATGTACCCGGAATCCCGGACACATATTTATAAACTAGGCGGAACACATGGATGCTATCCTGTATTGTACAGGTGGCATCCATCCTAGTTTTTCTTTAATTCGTTGTTCATTGTAGTACCTTATATATCGTTCAATTTCTGACTTTAATTCTTCATAACCGTTGTCACTACTTTTTTTGCTTATGTTCGTGTCAATGTTAATAATGCCCAAAAACACGGAGATTCATATATTGGAACTTCTGTAAGTGTCACCATATTATTTTCAATTTCTTCTTAAAAATGAATTTGTGAATCAAAAAACAATTTGAAATCGCTTACATGTGAAAAAAATAATAAATACTATTGCAATCCCCTTTTAAGCAGGTAGAATAGAACTTGTGAAAACAATAACGAAGGAGAAAGTTATGTCTGAAAAAAATTTAAGTCCACAAGAAGAAGTCAACGAATTGGTTGAAAAAGCCTTAATTGCTTTAGATGATTACGCTGGCTACAATCAAGAAAAAATCGACTACATTGTAGCGAAAGCTACTGTTGCCGCTTTGGATCAACATGGTACCTTAGCTCGTTTAGCCGTAGAAGAAACAGGTCGTGGGGTCTTTGAAGATAAAGCCACAAAGAACCTATTTGCTTGTGAATACATGGTGAACTACATGCGTAACCTAAAGACAGTTGGTGTCATCAGTGAAGATTCAGTAACAGGTATTACCGAAGTTGCCGAGCCGGTTGGCGTGGTAGCTGGATTAACCCCGGTAACCAACCCCACTTCAACCGCTATCTTTAAGAGTCTTATTTCCTTAAAGACAAGAAATCCAATTATCTTTGCATTCCATCCAAATGCACAAAAGTCTTCTGCTGAAGCTGCTCGCATTGTTTATGAGGCGGCTCTAAAGGCTGGTGCTCCTAAGAACTGTATTCAATGGATTGAACATCCATCCATGGATGCTACAACAGCTTTAATGAACCATCCTGGTGTTTCAACCATCTTAGCCACCGGTGGTAATGCGATGGTCAAAGCAGCCTATAGTTGCGGAAAACCTGCCTTGGGAGTAGGGGCTGGTAACGCTCCCGCTTATATTGAAGCAACCGCCAACATCAAACAAGCTGTTAATGATATTGCTATGTCCAAAGCCTTTGATAATGGTATGATTTGTGCTTCAGAACAAACGGTTATTGTGGATAAAGAAATTTACAACGATGTCAAAGAAGAATTCAAGCATTACAATGTACACTTCTGTAACGCTAAAGAAAAGAAGCTATTGGAAAAATACATGTTTGGTTGTGAAGCCAACGACAAGAATGTTGAACAAGCAAGATTAAATAGCGCTGTTGCTGGTAAAGCGGCGGCTTGGATAGCTGAACAAGCAGGCTTTACAGTGGATCCTAAGACTTCTATCTTAATTGCTGAAGTAAAAGAACCGGGTGTGAAAGAACCATTATCTCGTGAAAAACTATCCCCTGTTCTAGCTATGGAAAAAGCAGATAGTATTGCGGATGGCTTTGATAAAGCAGAAGCGACGGTTATGTTAAATGGGATTGGTCATACTGCCGCCATTCATACTAGAAATGAAAAGCTCGCAAAAGATTTTGGTAAGCGTATGAAAGCTTGTCGTTTGATTTGGAACTCCCCTACAACCTTTGGTGGTATTGGTAATATCTATAATTCCTTTATTCCATCCTTAACATTAGGTTGTGGATCATATGGACATAACTCTGTATCCGGTAATGTTGGTCCAATCAATTTAATCAATGTCAAAAAGATAGGAAAGAGAAGAAATACTATGCAATGGTTCAAGATTCCAAGCAAGATTTACATCGAACAAAACTCCATTACTTACCTACGCGATATGCGTGAAATCACTCGTGCCTTCATCGTAACCGATCGTACCATGGTTGACTTGGGCTATGTACAACGCATTCGTGAACAATTAACGGCTCGTTTAAATCCTGTCCAAGTGCAATTATTCTGTGATGTTGAGCCTGATCCAAGCTTACAAACGGTTAAAAAAGGTTGGGAATTGATGCAATCCTTTAAACCGGATACTATCATTGCTTTAGGGGGTGGATCCGCCATGGATGCCGCTAAGGGAATGTGGTTATTCTATGAACATCCAGAAGTTGATTTCGCTGACTTGAAACAGAAATTCATGGACGTTCGTAAACGTGCTTTCCAATATCCTGAACTAGGTAAGAAATCTAACTTAGTATGTATCCCAACCACTTCCGGTACTGGATCTGAAGTTTCTCCATTCGCTGTTATTACCGATAAAGAAAAAAACTTAAAATATCCATTAGCTGACTATTCCTTAACCCCAACCGTTGCGATTGTTGACCCTGCCTTGGTGATGAACTTACCATCTAAAGTAACTGCCGACTCCGGCATGGACGTCTTAACTCACGCTTGTGAAGCTTACGTATCTGTCATGGCAACGGACTATACCGATGCTTTAGCACTTAAAGCCGTTACAATGGTCTTTGAATACCTATCTCGTGCCGTTCATAATGGCGCTAAAGATGAAGAAGCTCGTGAAAAGATGCATAATGCGTCCACCATGGCTGGTATGGCTTTCGCAAATGCTTACTTGGGTATGTGTCACTCACTATCCCATAAAGTTGGAGCCGAATTCCATACAGTTCACGGTAGAACTTGTGCTACTTTCTTACCTTATGTCATTCGTTATAATGGCACAAAGCCGGAAAAACCAGGTTTATGGCCTAAATATCAATACTACAATGCTGATGAACGCTATTGTGAATTAGCTCGTGCCATTGGTTTGAAGTTTGATACGGTTCAAGAAGGTGTTCAAAAGTTTGCCCAAGCTGTTTATGACTTAGGAATTGATGTTGGTATGGAAATGAATTTCAAGTCACAAGGAATTGATGAAAAGACTTGGGATGAAAACCGTGAGAAGATTGCTTACTTAGCTTATGAAGATCAATGTTCACCAGCAAATCCTCGTGTGCCTATGATTCAAGATATGATGGATATTATGAAGGCCGCTTATACTGGTGAAGTAATCACTTACAATCAACACTAATCTAAAAAGTGGTATTTCAACAATACCACTTTTTCTTTTGGATAAAAAAATATAACTCCAAAAAGTTGGATTGGTGTCTAACTTTCGGGGGCACTTCATCAAGATTCCCCGCTTATATTACAAATTTTTTGGGACATTTTCACTGAACATTGACACCCATTTTATCCTATTGCAAGGTATACATTAAAATAGCTCCCGCTATTGCCACATTTAAACTCTCAAAACCATCCATTTCAATGCGTGTGATTTCATCACATAAGGCCAATAATTCATCCTTAACGCCTTGTCCTTCATTACCTAAAAGGATAGCGATGTCATTTATTTTCTGAACTTCTTTTAATGGAATGGATTTTTTTAGACTGGTGCCTAAAACTTTTAAACCTTGCTTCTTTAAAAAAGCAATCACACTCTTTAAATCCTGGCGAAAGATAGGCATTGAAAAAATAGCCCCTTGTGAAGATTGCACACACTTCGCATTAAAAGCATCGCAACAATTCTCACTACAATAAATAGCTCCAAAGCCAAACGATTTAGCCGTTCGAATAATCGTTCCAAGATTACCTGGATCCTGTACTTCATCTAACAAAATAACTTTCTTATATCTCTTTTTTTCAAAATGAGGTATTGCACATAAACCAAGTTTATGAATGGTGGATTGCGATGTTTTTAATTTCCGGATGATTTCTTTTGTGACAAGAATATCCCCATCCTCATCCGAAAGAATGGCTTTTAAAACATGAGCATTATTCGCTTCCTCTATCAAATGTTCCGTTTCAACTAGGAAAAGCTGATGTTCATCCCGACCCTTTTTCGTTTGTAAAGAAGTCCATATTTTTACTTTCTTATTTTGTAAAGAAGTAATCCTTTCCATTAATGATGCCTCCTTTGTCGTAATACTTCAAAGCAGAATACCGAACAAGCGCTCGCCGCATTTAAAGCATTCTTAAAGCCGTTCGCATAAGGAATATAAACCGCTTGATTCACCTGTTCCAACACCTGTTTGGATAAACCTCTTAGTTCACCACCAACGCATAGAATAGATGGTTTTGTGTAATCGGCTTCATCATACACAATCGCCTGATGACGATAGCCTGCATAAACAGTAAAGCCTTTTTGTTTCAAAAGCTTTAAATCACCAGCTAAATCTTTGGATTGAATGATGGGGCAATGGTCAAAAGCTCCTGCCGAAGACTTTAAAATAACCGATTCTAAATCATGCCAATGATACTCCGGCATTAAAATGCCATCCACCCCGGCACTATAGGCAGTCCGAACAATATAACCAAAATTAAATGGATCCACAACTCCTTCTACCACTAAAAGAAAAGAGCTATTTTGTATATCCAATTCATCCATTTTTCTTTCACTGACATCCGCTAAAAGACCACCATGGGTTTTACCCAATGCTAAAGCATCAATCTCTTCTCGTTGAACCCGATGAATAGGAACACCGGCTTCATGAGCTTTAAATAAAATATAATTTAAATTTCGGTCTCTTTTCTTTTTATCCACATACAAAGCCTTGATAACTCTTTTTTTGGCTTCCAAAGCCGCTTTGATGGAAGTTGCTCCTTCTAAAATCATACTCTACCTCGACGGATAATATCATCCTTCTTCAATGCAAAGGGAACTGGAATTTCAACAATTTCCATTGGTCTTTTCGCTCTTTCCATAACCTCACCATCAATGTTTTGAATATGGCTTACCACGAAAGAACGCTTTGGCATGCCTGGTGATAATACTTCCAGTGTTTCCCCAAGGCAAAACGCATTCCGTACCTGCATTTTAGCAGTCCCATTTTTATATTCCATAATGGTTGAAATGAAATCATGATTAACATCATGATTGGTCGTTGGATGATAAAGAATTGTTTCTATATCATTTTCACCCGAATACAAACCGCTCGCTGTTTCGCGATTTTCCACACGGGCAATCTCTTTTAAATGAACTGCCATTTCTTCCTTCGTTAATGGTGCTTGTTTCAAACAAATTGCATCAATCAATTCACGATAAGCACGCACCACATTCGCTACATAATATTCCGTCTTCATTCTTCCTTCGATCTTAAAGGAAGACACATTCGCCGCCATTAAATCATGAATGTATTCAGCTGCCATTAAATCCTTTGAACTCATGGTAAATAATTGTCTCTGACTTAATTCTTCATCTCCATCAAACAACTTATATTCCCAACGACACGATTGTGCGCATCCACCACGATTGGCATCTCTTAGAGTCATACGATTAGATAAAGTACAACGCCCCGAATAATTTACACACATACCACCATGAATAAAGGCTTCCACTTCCACCGGACATTCTTTTGTGATAGCTCTTACTTCTTCAATAGAACATTCCCTAGCTAAAACAACGCGGTCTAAATGAAATTCATTCACTAAGAATTTCGCTGTTTCCACATTAGTAATCGACATTTGTGTAGAACAATGTAGCTCTAGTTTCGGTGCCACCTCTTTAGCAATACGCATAATCGCCGGGGAAGCGACGATAATCGCTGTTACACCAAAGTCCTCCAGCCTTTTCAAATACTCTTTTAAACCATCAAAATCTTCCTCATGCGGTATCACATTAACCGTCACGTGCACTCTGGAACCATGTTCTTTCGCAAAAACACAAGCTTCTTGAATATCTTCTAAGCTGAAATTTGAAGCTCGAGAACGCAATGAAAAATTCTGTCCACCTAGGAAGATGGCATCCGCCCCATATAGAATAGCTGTTTTCGCTCTGGCTAAATCACCGGCCGGCGCTAATAATTCCGGTTTTTTCATACCCTCACCGTATCGTTTTTTGACCATAATAACCATCTTCCAACGGCAGATTGGAAAATGCCTTTCTATACTTCATTTCCTCTTCTTCATAGTTGGCTCCATTTAAAATCTTACTATAAGATTGAATAGCCTGTTCATTTTCTTCTTTACTTAAATAATGAGAATTCATTTCCAAGCGTTCAACTCCCCTTTCAACAAACTTTTGAATATACTTAAAACTTTGTAAAACAAAATCCGTATAAATCACGGTTCCAAATTCATCCTCATAAATAGGCATATGTCCATCGCGATGGCTTTCTTGAATCCAAAGTTTTTGATTACGGACCAAGCTGTGCTCTAAATGGCTGTAATTTTGATACGCACTTAACAAATGACGCTTGGAAACAGACATCATCTGATAGCCATGAATGGGTAAAGAAAGATGCGGAACCATCGATGAAATTGTCATGATTTCCCTTTCCGTTAATAAAGGTGAAATAACGGCTCTTTGAAGACCAAGGCTCATCCATATTTCAGCATCTAAAGAAGAAGTAACTAGTGTTTCCGGCGAATAAATCAATTGCTTCATTCTACCTAATTCCTTTGCTTTCTGTAACAAAGCTAAATCAGCGAACAAGATGCTTTCTATTCCCGCTTCTAACAAATCCTGTAAATCCTTTTGAGCTTGTTTAATTTCAAACTGGGAAAATAAGCGATTCATTAAAACCGCCATTCTCCGTTCTTTCATCATTCTTTTTTTTAAATGAATCAACTCTTCTTTCAGAAAAGAGTGAGCGGAACTAAAGCAACTATTTTGAAAAGCAAAGATAAACTCTTCAGCCCCTGCCTTTTCAAAGCTTTCTACATCTTCTAAGTTGTCTATTGTGATGGATAAATAAGTCATAGAACCATTATACACGATAGCCATCCATTTGATGATATACGATACTCTTGTTCTTAATTGTCTTATGGTTAGGTCTATGCTATTTTAGATAGGTCTAATTTAGAAAGGATAGAGAATTTGATGAATTTAAAAGAACGATTTTCAAACAGTGCTAAAAACTTAAAAGATGTCCGTTATCTTGCCATCATGGCTATTTTCATTGCTTTAAAAATTATCGCTACCAACTATCTTCACATCACTGTATCCCATAATTTAAGAGCTGGATTTGGATTTGTTTTAGTGGCAGTTGAAGCTAGTATCTTAGGTCCTGTGGCCGGCATGCTGTCAGCAGCTATTACCGATACCCTTGGTTTTATGTTGCAACCAAATGGGACTTACTTTCCAGGCTATATCTTAACCGCTATGTTAGGTAGTTTCTTTTACGGCATCTTCTTATATGGCAATCAAATTAAAGTTCGTCATTTAATTCTAGCTAAAATGTGCAACTCCATCTTTACCAATATCTTCTTAAACAGTCTTTGGTCCTCTATGCTTTATACCAAAAAAACACTTTGGGGCTATATGACTGCTTCAGCCATTAAAAACACAAGTTTATTCCCACTGGAAGTTATTCTTCTCCTTCTATTATTCAATGCTTTAATTCCTATTCTTAATGCCAAACATCTACGTACAGTCAAAAATGACTTTCCATTGCGTTTCTAGGCTTTTCAAAATGCCTTTTGTTTTGGAGTATAATGGTGAAAAGAGGATTATGTATATGAGCTTTTTAAAGAAAACAAAAAATACAGATGAACTGGTGGATACGGTTTTTTCGTTATCCGAAACAGCAAAGAAGGATTTCGATCCAACAACCGTTAATGCGACAATTGGTACTTTGTATGATGAAAATGGTCAACTATTTGCTTTTGATAGCGTCTTTGCGCCATATGATGAAATTCCCCATACGGTTAAAGCCGCTTACGCTTCAGCCTTTAAAGGAAATGAAAATTATCGTCAAGCCATTTTAAAATGGGTTTTTCAAGATAAAAAAATTCAACTTAAAAAAGAAGTCATTGCGACACCGGGGGGTACAGGAGCTGTCGCCCTAGCTTTTTCAAATTTCTTAGAAGCAGGTCAAACGGTTTTAATCCCTGAGATTGCTTGGCCTGTGTATCAGTTAATGGCTAGTGAACATAATTTAAAAGCTGTTTGTTATTCCTTATTTGAAGAAAATCATTTTAATTTAAATGGTCTTAAAAAACTTATTTTAGAACAGCTTCCATCCAATGATAAATTCCTGCTTGTCATCAATGATCCATGTCAAAATCCAACTGGTTATAGCTTAAGTCTTTCCGAATGGCAAGAACTGGTTTCTTTTCTAAATAGCTTACCTAAAGATAAGCACATCATTTTATTAAATGATGTGGCTTATATGGATTATACTTTCCATAGTGATGGTCGTGCTTTCTTAGAAGTTTGGAATGAATTAGATCATAACATTTTAGCTTTGATTGCTTATAGTTGTTCTAAGAGCTTTACCTCTTACGGTATGCGTCTTGGTGCTTTACTTATGCTCCATCAAAAACAAGAAGTTGTGGATGCTGTGCTACATGTCATGGATAAACAAGCACGTTCTTTGTGGTCAAATATATCCAATTCCGGTATGGAAAATATTGCCAACATCTTAATTCATCCGGAAGCTTATTTAAAAGAAAAAGACTTAGCCGTTCAATTATTGAAAAAAAGAGCTGACTTATTTATGCAACAAGCTGATGCTTGTGGTTTACGCTATTATCCTTTTAAAGAAGGTTTCTTCTTGACCTTGGTTTGTGATGAAAAACGAGAAGCTTATCATCAAGCTCTTATCAAGCACCATATTTATTGTGCTCTTGTTCCAAAGGGAATTCGTATTGCCCTTTGTTCCTTACCATTAGTGAAAATAGATGGTCTAGCCAAACGCTTAAAAGAAATACAAGGAGAATTATAATGCCAGCCGCTACAACTCATGACATCTTTGCGAAGGCCGTGTATCGCTTATATTCACCATCTGTTCGTCAAGAAATTCCTTTTAATGCGCTTTATCTTTTAGGCTCTCAAGGTCCGGACTTTCTTTTCTTCTCCTCCACTTCTTTTGGTCAACTTAATCAATTAGGCAGGCGTTTGCATCGGGAGAAAGTAAAAGAAACATTAGAATTTCTTACATCGTATCAGCAACTAAATCCACGTTTAAAGCCCTATGTAGCAGGTTTTATTTCTCATTATGTATTAGACGCTTTCTCACATCCCTTTATTGATGCCAAAGCGAAAGAGCTAAATCATAAGAATGCTCATATTGAAATTGAATCACAGATTGATACTTGGTCTTTGTCTCAACAAGGATTGAAAATTCAAGATTATCGAGTGCATAAACACGTCCATCTAAACCATGTCAATAAAGAATTAGTCGCTACAATGTATCAGTGTTTATTCAAAGAAATCTTTCATGTGGATGTAAAGGTCAAGAAACTTATTTCTTGTTTGGCAGACTTTGAGATTGGTTTACTGCTTTTAAAACCAAATGCGACCAAATTCAAATGGGTAAGGCGTATTGAAAAGTTTTATGGCTTAAATCCCTTTATATCTTCGATGATGCTAAAACAGGACTCAGCTTTAGATTTTCTAAATTTACAGCATGAAGCCATCCAAACAGAATTGGGTGTCAGTAAACTAAGTTATCCTGAAGTTTATGGTAAAGCATGTGTTGTCGCAGCTTCGATTATGAACGAACATTTAGATCCTTACTTGCTTTGTGACTTCAATGGTCGACCAATAAAAAAAGACACAAACGACTAATCGTCTGTTTGTGCCCAGCTTGGCAATTCTTCACCCTTACGAACTAAGATAGTCTTTTGGTAATCCGTTTGATTGAGGTAACGAAGGATGGCTTCCTCTTCCTCAGGACTACAGCCCACTAAAATCTTAACATCCATTTCGCGACTAAGAATATCAACTGCTATCACTAAAGAAGTAATCTTATTCCGATTTTCACTACCGGCATAAAGACTAGCACCATTACCATTGGTACTCTTAGTTTCATTTACATAACCATAGTCAGCCGGATAAATTAAATTTGGAAATTGGGGATGTCTTTCCCCTTTTTTTCTTAGAATGGTATATCCACTTGATAAAAATAGTGTATCAACCTTTTGCCAAAAATAAGCACTGTTTTGTAGTTCCATACGATTCCCCTTGAACATCTTTATCATTCTACTATTTTCAAAAGAAAATGTAAATAATTACGAAACATTTTGAAACTTTTTACATGTGTTTCAATGGGATTTTTAAATGTTGCAACATAGCTTCACAATCATAGATTTCATATTTCGACATTACCGCTGCCACAATCGCTAAACAAGCATAAGCATCCGAACCGGCATGATGATGATTCAAAGGAACATCCAAATACTGTGCTACGGTATTTAATTTATGATTGACCAATAAAGGAAAGGCTCTTTTGGATAAAGGAACCGAATCAAAATAAACTACCTTTGGTAAAGGACAACCTGTATTCAAGCAACAATCTCGTATCACCGACATATCAAACAAAGCATTATGGGCTACGACAATTCCACTTTCCAACAAGTCTTTAATCTTTGGATAAACCTCCGGCAAAGTTGGTGCATCCTGTACATCCTTAGGGTGAATACCATGTACCTTCATATTGAAGTATTCAAAGTGATTGGCGTTTTTAGCCGGCTTAATCAAACTATAAAAAGTTTCTTCTAATACCCCATCTTCTAAAACACTTAATCCAATTGCACACATACTTTTATGATTAGAATTGGCGGTTTCGACATCCACTGCAATAACTCTAGTCATGGTCTTCCTTCACATGTAAATACGTGACTTGGAAGATTTTTTCAATATGTTCATCATCCATTGAATAAAAAACATTCTTACCTTCTTTACGCATACGCACCAATTTTGTTTTCTTTAAAGAAGCGAGCTGATGGGAAATGGCTGATGTACTCATATTCAATAAAATAGCTAAATCACCCACACACATCTCTGAAACAAATAAGGCCGACATAATTTTCAAACGAGTTCCATCCGCAAACATTGAAAAAATCATCGACATACCGGCAATATCTTCCTCTGTAATCATTGCCATCTTCGCTTTCGCAACTGCTCTTTCGTCTACAATACTCATGCTTTTCCTTCTTTCTTTAGCGCATATCTATCCATATACACTTGAATCCTTTTTTTATTATAAAATGGTATCACTTGAATGGAATCATCACATAACACAAAACGGATTCGATCTTGTTCCCAATCTTTTTCATAGGACCAACGATACAGTTCATCCCAATACAATAAAAAGACTTCTTCTCTTTTTTGATATAAGACCAAATAATCTTTCGTTACTTCTAGTAAAGGAATATCAGGAAACTGGAATAGACAAATTAAACAATACGCCGCTATCACAAGACCCATCAATCCCCAGACCACATTTACCGCAAACAAAGCCAATGATAAAAATAATACCATATATAGCACAAATTTCGGTTTAGCATAAAAACGTTTTTCAATCAATCGTCGGCTATCCAAATTAGCCACCGCTATCACATGCGATTTCATGGAAATATTATAGCACTTTCTATTTTCCTGTTATAATACTAAATTGGAAAAGAGGTTCTATGAAAAGCCCTATCAATTTTGAAATTACACATATTTGTAAACAATCAGCAGCTAGAACCGGTATCCTTCATACGCCTCATGGTGATGTGGAAACGCCCATGTTTATGCCTGTCGGCACTTTAGCTACTGTTAAATTCATTTCTCCGGAAGAACTTTATGCGATGCACACCGGTGTTGTTTTAGCCAATACGTATCATTTATGGCTAAGACCCGGTGAAGATATTATTGCTAGGGCTGGGGGTGTTCAAAAATTTATGAATTATAAAGGACCCATGTTGACAGATTCAGGAGGCTTTCAGGTTTTCTCTCTTTCGGATACAAGAAAGATTGCTGAAGAAGGTGTTTACTTCAAGAATATCTTCAATGGGGATTCTTTATTCTTATCTCCCGAAAAATCCATTCAAATCCAAAATAAAATCGGTGCCGATATTATGATGTCTTTTGATGAATGTATCCCTTACCCCGCCACGTATGATTACGCTAAAAAGTCCATGGAAAGAACACTTCGTTGGGCGGCGCGCGGTAAAAAAGCCAATGAGCGCCCTGATGAACAAGCTTTATTTGGTATTGTTCAAGGTGGGGATAATGAGGATTTACGCCGTTATTGTGCTGAGAAACTAGTCGAAATGGACTTTTCCGGTTATGCGATTGGTGGTACTTCCGTTGGTGAAGATAAAGAAACGATGATGCGTATGGTGGATTATTGTATCCCTTATCTGCCGGAAGATAAACCAAGGTATTTAATGGGGGTTGGAGCGGTGAATGATTTATTAGGAGCGGTCTTAAGAAATATTGATATGTGCGATTGTGTCCTACCAACTCGTATTGCTCGTCATGGTACTTTATTAACCAGTGAAGGTCGTATCAATATTCATAAAGCAATTTACAAGGATGACTTTCGTCCTTTGGATAAGAAATGTGATTGCTATTGTTGTGAAAATTATAGTCGTGCTTATCTTCACCATCTTTTCAAAACCAAAGAAGGTTTTGGAACTCGCTTAATGTCGATTCATAATATTCGTTTCTTAATTCGTTTAATGGAAAAGGCAAGAAAGGCGATTAAAGAAGATCGTTATTTGGACTTTATGAATGAAACCCTAGCCAATATGGGCTTTGATGAAAGAGGATTTTAGATGAAAACAGATTGGAAAACCGGTGATTTTGATTATGATTTGCCCCATGAACTCATTGCTCAAAGTCCTTTAAAAGACCGAGCAACTTCTAAAATGTTATGGATTCATAAGCAAAGTCAACAGTATGAAGACAAACATTTCCATGATATTGTGGATATTTTAAAACCCGGGGATGTCATTGTGAGAAATAACACTCGTGTTATCCCAGCCCGTTTATTTGGTATTAAAGAAGAAACCGGTGCTCATGTGGAATTATTATTATTGAAACAAAACGAAAAGGACGTTTGGGAATGTTTAATCGGTAATGCTAAAGTGGTTAAAGTTGGCACAATGGTTTCTTTTGGTGATGGATGTTTAAAGGCACAGTGTCTTTCTATCAAAGAAAAAGGACTTCGTCAAATGAAGATGATTTATGAAGGTATTTTTACAGAGATACTGGATGAATTAGGACAAGTTCCTTTACCACCTTATATTAAGGAAAAACTAGCTGATCCAGAGCGCTACCAAACCGTGTACGCAAAAGTAGAAGGCTCAGCCGCCGCTCCAACCGCCGGCTTACACTTCACCAAAGAAGTGGATGAACAATTAAAAGCTAAAGGAATCACAATTGTAGAAGTGACGCTTCATGTTGGCTTAGGTACTTTTCGACCAATGGATGTTGAAGATGTCCATGATCATGTCATGCATTCAGAAGTCTATGAAATGTCTAAAGAAACAGCTTCTATTTTAAACCGAGCAAGACAAGAAAAGAGACGTATTGTTGCGATTGGAACCACTTCCGTTCGTACTTTAGAAACCGTTTGGAATCGCTTTGGTCAATTTCAAGAATGCCATGGTGAAACAACTTTGTTCATTTATCCTGGTTATGAATGGCACACTTGTGATGTAATGCTAACGAATTTTCACTTACCAAAGTCCACTTTGTTAATGATGATTTCTTCTTTTATGGGCTATGAATTTACGAAAGAAGCCTATCGCCATGCGGTGGATGAAAAATACCGTTTCTTCTCTTTTGGCGATTGCATGTTGATTGATAATGACTGAAGAAGAAAAGAAAGAATATATCGAATACATCCAAGGCATTCGCCATTCTTTTAAAACCAACTATTATTTACAGTCTTTAAAAGAGATTGAAAAGAATAAAAAAGAAAAACCCGGTCATAAACCAAGTTTACTCTTGCATGTTTGTTGTATTGTTTGTGCTTGTTGGCCTTTGGAATTTCTTCGTGAACACTTTAATGTAACGATTGTATTCAATAATTCTAATATTTATCCTGAAAGTGAATATCATAAACGTTTTAATGAAGTTAAACGGTATCTTCATGAGCGTTACAAGGACGAAATACCAATCATTGAATTGCCTTATCGACAAGCTGAATTTATTGAAAAATTAAGACCTAGAGCAAGTGATCCGGAAGGATGGAAACGTTGTTTTATGTGCTATGAGGATCGTATGGGTGAATCTTATCTTTATGGTGAAGAACATGGCTTTGATTATTTCACAACAGTTATGACCTTTTCACGCCAAAAGAACTCGCAAAAAATCAATCAAATTGGGGCTTCTTTACAAGAGCGTTTTTCTAAAACTAAGTATTTCTTCTCGGATTTCAAGAAAGCCGATGGCGCTAAAAAAGCGAATGAACTTGTTCAAAGATATCATATCTATCGCCAAGATTATTGCGGTTGCGTCTATTCTTATCAAGAAAAGATACATCGGGATAAACAAAAATAAACCCATTCATTTCAAAAGATGAACGGGTTTTATTTAGACGATGTCTTCCTCTGCATCCGACCAATAGTAAGTAAGGTCTTCTTTTGAATAATCCTCTGATTCACCACGAAAGAATATACCAATTTTTGTGATAACTTATCCCTTTACCATCACTTTCGCATTATCGATAAATGAACTAGATATTTCTATCCCCTTACTTTTCCTACAATCATTGTACTAAAGTCAAAAAACAGTTACAATTCTTTTTAAATCTGCTATATTTTCCAAGGGGTGATTTCATGAAAGAAAGGATTATTCATCAAGACCTTAAACTAATACCTTATTACCAAAATGATGAAGTATCCCTTGCTTGGTATCAAGATTTAGATATCTGTAAACAAGTTGATAACCGAAATAAACCATATGATTTAGAAAGCTTACATCGTATGTACAATTACCTAAACACACATGGTGAATGCTACTACATTGAATACAAAGGTGTTTTAATAGGTGATATTTCTTTGCGAGATAATTCCGAAATAGCCATTGTTATATCCAAACCATATCAAGGAAAACACATTGGTAGAAAATGCTTGTTAGAAATAATAAAACTAGCGAAGGAAAAAGGTATGTATAAAGTTATTGCCAATATCTATTCTTTCAACAGACAAAGTCAATACCTCTTTCAAATTCTTGGTTTTCAAAAAACAGAGGATGAATGGTATGAATTCATCCTTTAAAACAAAGCACTTTTAGGATTTTGATATAAACTTTAATCTTGTCTCAGCACATAAATTTTATATTGAATCTTTGTTATGAACCTAACAAATCATGATATAATATGGTGAAGGTATGTGCTCGTGGCGCAAGTGGACAGCGCATTTGATTCCGAATCAAAAGGTTATGAGTTCGAATCTCATCGAGCACACTAGAAAAGCTTGTTGATTGTATTTTATACGGATTTCAACAAGCTTTTTTGTGTAGTTAATTATTCAATAAAATAAGTTTTCCTGATGAAAACAAAAATTTTACTTCAATTGCTTTACCTAAGGTTTCCCCATCCACATGAATATAAACAGGCTGATTAAACTTAAAGTGTTCCTGATCTTTTTGTTCAATATGTACATAGGGTGTATTCACATGCTTACCATCCCTAGCACTTGGTATCAAGCTCACCATACGAAAACGCTTAATCTTAGAAATTTTAACAAAATCCAATAAACCATCTTCCGCACTAGCGTTAGGACTAAATAAGAAACCACCACCCTCATAGCGTTGATTCATCACCGCAATAAAGGCAATTTCTTCCTTTTCATCGCTTAAAGAAAATGGTTTATATTCAAACATGGATAAAGCACCATAGGCAAGATAAACCAAATGTCCCATACCAATCTTATTCAATCGCGTTTTCCAATGACTTTTGGATACATGGTAACAAGCCAAAGCATCATAGCCAATTCCACAAGAAATCAAGAAACGACGTCTTTGTGGATAATCCCCTTGTAAAATTTGAATTTCCGGAACATCCACTTGCCGATATCCCTCTTTCAAAATAGCCTCTAAAGCCACTTGTGCATCACGCGTAATATTCATTCCCCGACCAAAATCATTTCCCGATCCACTTGGTATATACCCCAAACGAACCTTTGTGAAATCGCGAATGGCATTGACCGCTAAATTCATCGAACCATCCCCACCAATAATAATGACATCCATCACTTGTCCATGCTGTAAACCTTTTAAAATATCGTTGACATCATGGTTTTTCGTCGAAAAGAACACTTGATATAAAATACCTCTTTTCTGAAATTCATTTTCTACATACAGCCATGTTTTATTTCGGTACGATCCTGAACCGGGATTTACAATCACATAATACACAAAGCCTATTCCTCCTCAAATCTAAGGATACAATTTTGTCCATCCCCACTTATTTTTACATTCGAATAAATTGCTTTCAACTCATCTTCATACATTTTCGGAAATGGCATGGCTGGTGAATAGTGCGTTAACCAAAGTTGTTTCACCTGACACTTTCGAGCGATATCGCAAGCTTCTTGCATCATCATATGCTTATTCATTTGTGCATTCTCTATCTTTTCAACATCACCATACATTCCTTCCGCCACCAACAAATCCACCTGTAAAGACTGTTGCACCAAGGAACTAGCCGGTCTAGTATCTGTCGCATATACAAAAGAAATACCTTTTCTCTTATCTCCTAAAACAGCGCTTGGTTGAATTTCTTGACCATTAAAAGTAATCATTTCTCCCTTTTGAAGTTTAGACCAATATTGCACCGGCAAACCGAAAGCCTGTGCTTTTTCAACTAAGAATTTTGGTTTTCTCTTCAAATCAAAACGGTATCCCAAACATTCCACACTATGCACCAATGGAAACGCCTGTACCTCTAAATCTTCTAGTCTAAAATGAGAATGACCATCCATTTCAATGCATTCAATCGCAAAGGGAATAAAACGAGCAATTAAGCTAACCCCTTGAATAATTTCCTTTAGTCCTTTTGGTCCATAAATACGAATTGGTTCCGTACGGCTATTTTTTGCCATAGTTAGCAATAAACCGGGTAGACCGGCCGTATGGTCCGCATGATAGTGCGTCAAAATAATCGTATCAATTTGTTTCAAAGAGAGCCCTTGTTCTTGTAGAGCAATCTGTGTTCCCTCACCACAATCTATCAAAGTAGCTTTTCCTTTGACCTTAATATATAGCGAAGTTAACCAACGGTTTGGTAATGGAACAGTTCCACCAGTTCCAATTAAATGAACTTCTATCATGTTGCCTCTTTCTTACTGTTGTTTTAATAATTCCGATAACTTCGGCATTAATTGCTGTTTACGAGAAATAATTTTCGGATCAAAACCGCTATGGTCATCAATAATGGTTTCCAATAAATCCTTTAACACATAGCCCATTGGACCACCATACACAAAGTAAGAACCATTGCCCAAGACATCGGTAAATAACATAACTAATAAATCCAAATCTTTCTTCTCTTGTTCCTTGAAAACCTGTTCTTTCATCTTTGGTATCAAGGATTGCACTTCTTCTGTATGGGAGAAATTTGTTTGCCCAATCGCAATGTGATAATGATCCACATCGTAGAACTTCAAATCGCGGTAAAGAATATCCTTTGGGGTTGAATCCTTTAAAGCAACTGAAGCCGCCAGCATTTCAATCGCATAAGCATTCACATCTTCAATTTCCGCAATCTTAGCCAAATAGTCCACTGTGTCTCGATCTTCTTGCGTTGTTGTTGCTGACTTAAAATTCAAGGTGTCTGATAAAATAGCGGACATCATTATCCCTGCCATTTGTTTGGATGGTGCTAAACCAGCTTCTTTGTATAAAAGATTAACAATCGTACAAGTACAGCCACAACGATGATTGCGGTATTCAATTGGATGACTCGTTGTAATATCACCAATATGATGATGATCCACAATCGCTACAATATCCCCCTTATCAATATTTTGCATCGATTGATTGGTCGCGGAATGGTCTACCAAAGCAATTTGTAACTTATGATAATTTCTTGTATGGTATCGTGAAACTCCACCAACGATATCCCCCTTATCATTTAAAACCGGATAGGAACGCACACGTGAATGATTCATCTTCACAGCAACATCTTCCACATACTCCATATCCAAAAAAGTGATTGGATTAGCTGACATAATTTGTTCCACTGAATAACTCTCGTTGATAACAGCTGCCGTGTGCATGGTACTTTCAGATGTTTCAATAATGGCACAACCCCAACGCTTCGCTTCATTAATCACCTCTAACGATGCACAAGTCGCCATCGTTAAGATAAGACACTTAGCTCCCTCTCGAATCGCATCGATTTGGCGCGTTGAACCCACCGACATCATCACAATACAATCCCTTAATTCATAGGGGCTATCTTCCATCTTTTCCACTGTAATCACATGAACTTGACCATTAAAGCTGAAATGTTCCGGTTGAAAACGAATGTGACCACCAATGGTTCTTGAAATGTTCGCTAAAGTAGCGGTCTTCATCAATTGTTCTAAGTCTGTTTCCGGATGAAAACGAAAACGCGATAAATCAGAAGTTGTGCAAACCCCTTTTAACCTTCCCTCGTCATCCACAACAAACAGACTTCTATTTTGTGTATTTTCCATCAAATGCCAAGCATGATGAACTGTCTCATGTGTTTTGATGGTCGTTGGTGTATCCAATTCAATATCACACAAACGAGCTCTAGCATCCGTCATCAATAAAGGATTATCCAAACCAAAACGCTTTAAAATAAACTTCGTTTCTTCATTTAATGGTCCTTGTCGACAAGGTAATGCTTTTCTTCCTGTTTCATTCAATAAATTCGCATACGCAATGGCACTACAAATCGCATCACTATCCGGATGCCGATGACCACTCACATAAATTGTTTCATTTAACATTAATAACTTAATACCTCATTTCCTTCTTCAGTGATTAAGATCGTATATTCCCATTGGGCAGAATCTTCGCCATCTCTGGTTGAAATTGTCCAATCATTATAAGGATCGATGACCACGCCGGCTCCACCTGCATTAATCATTGGCTCAATGGTAATCACCATGCCGGGAACTAAAACCATGCCTCTTCCTTTCTGACCAATATGAGCAACGAAAGGATCTTCATGGAATTCCAAGCCAACGCCATGACCACCAATATCGCGAACAATCGAATAACTGGTTTTTTTGATGTAATTTTGTATAGCATAACCAATATCACCCACATGAGCCCATGGTTGGGCCGCCTTTAAGCCCATTTCCAAAGCTTCTTTCGTAACTTCGCAAAGTTTCTTCCTTGCTTCTGAAACCTCACCGATGTAAAACATTCTCGAAGCATCCCCATAATAACCATCCACAATCGTTGTACAATCCACATTGATGACATCCCCATCATGAAGTTTCTTTAATCGCGTTGGAATACCATGACAAACTTCTTCATTCACAGAAGTACACACGTGCTTTGGAAAGCCTTCAAAATGATAAGGGGCACAAATACCACCATTTTGTTCGGTGAATTCAGCCACAATATCATCAATTTCTTGTGTGCTCATACCCACATGAATGTGTTTTTCAACTTCATCTAATACAGCTGTATTCAAGGTAGCGGCTTTACGAATGCCTTCAATCATGGTTGGTCTTTTGATA
This sequence comes from Bulleidia sp. zg-1013, assembly GCF_019798045.1. Taxonomy (NCBI): domain Bacteria; kingdom Bacillati; phylum Bacillota; class Erysipelotrichia; order Erysipelotrichales; family Erysipelotrichaceae; genus Bulleidia; species Bulleidia sp. zg-1013. Next base: position 112,184 of record NZ_JAGXEX010000002.1, on the reverse strand, counting down.
TACTTATCGGCAATCACCGTTTCCCCATGTCTTCTTAGCATCTGCATTTTTTCTAAGATATGACTGGGAATGGGTTCTTGTTCCATGATTTCTTTCCATTTTTTTTGATCCATATTTTCTCCTATTCGTTTGTACTACCAATACCACCATTACGCATGGTTTCAACTTCCTCTTCTTCTGCTAAACCATATTGCACAAAAATCCCCTGCACAAAACGATCACCGGCTTTTAAATCCACTGTCTTGGATGCATGCACTTTCACTAAAATATGACCCTCATTATCCGATTGATAATAATCACGATCAATAACACCAATACTATTATCCAAGGCCAAACGGCACTTAAATCCCAAAGAAGATCTTGGTACCACTAGTAAAACATAACCGACCTTTATTCTAGCACGAATTCCTGTTGGAATTAGCTGACCTGCCTGATTTATATTGACATCCAGAGGACAAACAAAATCATAACCAGCTGAACCGGCCGTACTACGCTTTGGTAATTGTACAAACTGATACGCCTTCTCAATCTCTTCTTCACCATAGCCTTGTTTTAAAAAATCTTTTTTAAATTGTTCATAACTCACTTTTTCAAATTTTGCGATAGCCATAATTCATCCTTTCATCATTTCAATAAAGAACTGCACCAACACATATTCATTTGGATAAATATTCAAAGCCTCTTCTTCATTCATCCATTCCCTGCCCGAAACTTTTGTTTGTAATAATGCCTCAAAGGCCTCTCCAGGATTTAATCCCTTCTTCTTTTTTAAAGAAATATGTTCTATCAAAGCCTCTTTAAAGGCTATCAGTAATTCATTCTTCAAGGCTTCATAGGAATAGATGATTTCATCATTCAAATTAGCGAAAACCATTATTTCTTCTAAAAAAGAAATGAATAGACCTTTTTCATCCAATTGTTTCTCAAGACTAAAAGCTAAAGCTCTTTCTTGAATATAACCGGCATGAATATGACTATCTTTCGTATGAATCACTTCAATCTTTCTTTCATAACGAAGTAAATTCACAAAGAAAGAGCGGAAAAACTGAGGTGTTGGAAAATGTTGGAAAGTATAATGATAACCATCATAATCCCCGAGTGCTTTCCTAGTTTCAAGATAACCTAAGCGACGATTTCTAGCCAACATCTTCACATCAAATTCTAAGAAATGAGGTAATTCTAAATGTGGGTGCACATAGGTAATAAAAGGAACACCGACACATTCCGGATGTAGTGGCTTTTCACCTAAATCCACCACAAATAATTCATCAGCCCCTTTTTGTAAAGCACAATCAATCGGCACATTATCAAAGTAGCCACCATCAATGTAGTCTTCCCCATCAATCGTACATACTGGAAAAGCCGGGTAGGCAGAAGCACTGGCTAATAACCATTCTTTGCCATGTACCTTCATCATTTCTTTATTCACATAAACGCCGGATTTATCTTTTGCTCGAGCTACCACAATCCCGAAATCAATCGGACTAGAGAAAAACTTTTCTTCGTCATAATAATCATCAATCATCTGCTTTAAAGGACTGACATCCAATCCTTTTTGTTGAAAATAAGCGCGGATACTAGTAGACAAATTTTTGCGTTGTTCAATCAATGTATGAAACTTCAAGTCATCAGGAATGAAATTTTGAACAATTTGGTCTCTTGTTAGTTGGGCATACATATCTTTCATCTTATCCCAATCGTTTTGAACCAATAATAAGGCATTTAAAGCACCGACCGATGTTCCACAAATCAAATTAAAATGATACGCATCTCTTTCTTTCAATGCTTCTACCACTCCAAGTTCAAAGGCCCCCTTTGTGCCACCGCCAGATAAAACTAAGGCTCTCATTTCTTTTCACCTCTTTTTGTTCATCATAGCACAAAACCCTAAACTCATTATATAATGGGATGAGTAAAAAGGAGTTTTTAACATGAAATTACGCATTGGTGTTTTTTTTGGTGGTGAGTCGGTTGAACATGAGGTATCAATTATTTCTGCCCAGCAAGCCATCCATGCCTTAGATAAGAATAAATATGAAGTCATCCCTCTTTATATCGCAAAAGATCGTAAAATTTATTACAATTTAGAAAAATTTTTCGCAGTGGAAAGTTTCACTAATCTTCCGGCTCTATTAAAGGAAAGTACACAGGTAACTTTGGTTAATTTAGGTAATGAATGTGTCATTCGTCCAATTCATACCGGTCTTTTTCAAAAAAAGGATTTAGGAAATATTGATTTAGCTATCCCTGTTATACATGGCACTACCGGTGAAGACGGTATCATTCAAGGTCTATTTGAAATGCTGAAAATCCCTTTTGCGGGGTGTGATATTTATGGGTCTGTTGTTGGTCAGGATAAAGTATTCCAAAAACATATTCTTCATGACAATCACTTACCAATTACACCTTGGTTTTGGGTTTATGGACAAGATATTGAAAACTATCAAACACAAATCTTAGAAAAAGTGAATACCCTAGGCTATCCGGTCATTTTAAAACCGGCTCGTACGGGGTCTTCAATCGGCATCTCCGTTGCTCATAATCATGAAGATTTTTTGGAATCATTTAAAGACGCAAGGCGTTATGATGAAAAAGTTATTATTGAAAAAGTTATCAAACCAATGCGAGAAATCAACTGTTCTGTAATTGGTGATTATACCGGTTCAAAGGCTTCCGTTTTAGAAGAAGTAACCCAGCAAGAAAAGGAATTATTAGACTTTGATAAAAAGTATGGAGCTGGGGGGAGTAAAGGGGATTCTGGTATGGCGGCGACTTCAAGAATGGTGCCCGCTCCTTTATCTAACGAAGAAACAAAATACATTCAACAACTGGCAAAAGACACTTTCCGTGTTTTAGATTCAGCTGGTGTTTGTCGTATTGATTTCATTATGGATGCTGAAACAAAGAAAATTTATGTGAATGAAATTAATACTATTCCCGGCTCCCTTGCTTTCTATTTATGGCAAGAAGAAGATGTTGATTTCACTAAGCTAATGAACCAACTGATTACCCTAGCTTTAGATAGAGAACGTCGTCGTAATCAATTAACCACTTCTTTTTCATCTAATATCTTGGAAAATATGGCAAAAGGTGGTAGTAAGGGTTCTAAAGGAAGTAAAACTTCATCTCGATAAGGATAGCTTTGGAAAAATGCCGAACTTTCTATATAATGGAACTATAAGAAAGCGAGGTTATTATGTCAACTCCACACAATAGTGCTGAAAAAGGTCAATTTGCGAAAACTGTCTTAATGCCCGGTGATCCATTACGAGCAAAATTCATTGCTGAAACATTCCTGGAAAATCCTGTCTTAGTGAATAACGTTCGTGGTATCCAAGGCTATACAGGAACTTGGAAAGGTAAGCCGGTATCCGTTATGGCTTCTGGTATGGGTATGCCATCCATTGGTATTTATAGCTATGAGCTATTCAAGGATTATGATGTTGAAAATATCATCCGTATTGGTTCTGCCGGGGCTTATGTTCCGGAGTTAAAGATGTTTGATGTTATCTTAGCCAATGCGGCTTATTCTGAAAGTAGTTATGCAAAGGTACAATCAGGTTATGAAGATGAATATGGTTATCCATCGAAAGAACTAAATGAAAAGCTATTGAGAGCAGCTAAAAATTTAGATATTCCCGTTCATGAAGGTGTTATTCATAGCTCAGATGTTTTCTACAACGAAGCTAAGAGTCGCCTTGAAGAATTAGTCAATGAGAAACATTGTCTTTGTGTTGAAATGGAAAGCTTTGCGTTATTCAACAATGCTCGTATCTTAGCTAAGAATGCGGCTTGTTTATTAACCATCTCCGATAGTGTTGTCTCTCATGAAGCAACCAGCGCAGAAGAAAGACAAACCAGTTTCACCCGTATGATGCAAATTGCTCTTGATGCAGCCATTGCGGACTAGAAGTTAAAAAGAAATGGAAATCCATTTCTTTTTAACTATCTAAGTAAATGTGATCAATATTCAAGTGATAAATCACATCTTTTCTTTCCACAACCACTTGTATTTTCTTGCGAATTTCATCGGTCATTTGTATACGATGAAGGAGTTCTCTGGTTGGATTGATACAGCTTGGATATCCGGTTTCCTCAAACATCGCAAAGTCACCGTTGGTATCTCCATATGAGTAGCACTCTTGTAAATTTAAATCATATTGTTTAGCTAATTGATGAATGGCTTTTCGTTTACTTTCAGCATCCCACATCGGAGTTACTTCTCCTGTGTAGTAACCCTTTTTATCCACATGGTAAATGGTTCCACGCCAATCATCAAATTCATATTTCTCTGCCATTTTCTTCACCAACGCATCCGGCGAACCGGAAATCGCAATAATTTTATGACCTAATTCTTTATGTTTCTTAATTTCATTACGGGTAAATTGATACACTCTTTCCCCCTTTTGTTGAATCACGCGATCCGCAATTAGAGTAATGTGTTCCGAAGAAATACCAACGGACACTTCCTTGAAAATAGCGACCATTTTCTGTAAATAATCATCATAGTCCCCTTGGCGTCGATCCCAAGCTAAATAAGCTGGTTGAACTTCATCACGCCAGCGTTCCCCTTCAATAATCTCATGGGTAACGAGCTTCTTAAAAACCTCGGTAATCAACCCTTCTCGATAAATTGTTCCATCAATGTCAAAAAAAGCGGCGACTTGGCTCATAGAAACACCTCCTTATTTTTTGCATTATACCACTAAACAGGAATTGAAATGAACTCAGAACAATTGTAGAATAGTGCTGTACACGTTGATGGAGAAGGCCTTAGAACAGAACCTTTTAGCGAGTCTATGATGGTGAAAGTTAGACAAGGGAAGTTGTATGTGCTAAAGACTCTGGAGTGAACCGGTGAAAAACGTTACTTTTGACTAAATAGGCGGAATAATTCCGTAAATTAGGGTTGGTACCACGAACAAGCACTTCGTCCCTAAACGAAGTGCTTTTATTGTCTTAAGGAGGTTATATGGCAAACAATCAGAAACAAGAATTACCATTAAACGACCAAATGCAAGCACGTTTAGATAAGATGAACGCCTTAGTTGAACAAGGAATTGCCCCTTTTGGTCAAGGATTCCACCAAGAATCCCATGCCCAAGAAATCAAAGATTTGTATGGATTTAAAAGCAAAGAAGAATTAGAAGAAAATCCAGTTGAAACAACCGTTGCCGGTCGTATCATGATGAAGCGCAGAATGGGTAAAATGGGTTTTATCTCCTTACTAGATAAGACTGGTCGCATTCAAATTGTGATGAATCAACGCATTGTTGGTGAAGAAAGCTATGAATTATTCAAAAAAAGTGATTTAGGGGACATCATCGGCATTAAAGGTTCTATTATGAAAACACAAACAGGTGAATTGTCACTTGAAGCGCATGAATACACTCACCTAACAAAAGCTTTACTGCCTTTGCCCGATAAATTCCATGGTCTGCAAAATAAAGAAGAAAGATACCGCCGTCGTTATTTAGACTTAATCACCAATGATGATTCCAGAAATGTGGCAATTTTAAGATCAAGAATTATTTCTGCTATTCGTCATTACATGGATTCCCAAGGTTATATCGAAGTTGAAACACCTGTTTTACAACCTTTATTAACTGGTGCATCAGCTCGTCCTTTTATCACACACCATAATGCTTTAGACCGTGATTTCTATCTTCGTATTGCAACGGAATTACCTTTGAAGCGATTAATTGTTGGTGGTTTGGAACGTGTATATGAAATTGGTCGTATTTTCCGTAACGAGGGAATGGACTTAAAACATAATCCTGAATTCACTACTATGGAAGCTTATTGTGCTTATTCTGATATGCAAGGCATGATGGATTTAACCGAAGGTCTTTATGAAAATGTAGCGATGGAAGTCTTTGGTAAGACAGACTTTGTATTCATGGGCAAGACAATTTCTTTAAAACCACCATTCAAGAAATGGAATATGGTCGATGCAGTCAAGGAATGCACCGGTATTGATTTCTGGAAAGAAATGTCTGTAGAAGAAGCCCTTCAATTAGCGAAAGAACATCATATTGAAGTAGAAGAGCACCAAAAGTCCGTTGGTCATATCATTAGTTTATTCTTTGAAAAATTCTGTGAAGATAAGATTGAACAACCAACCTTTATTTGGGGTCATCCAATCGAAGTTTCCCCACTGGCGAAAAAAGGTAAAGACCCTCGTTTCACAGAGCGCTTTGAATTAAGCATTATGGGTATTGAGATGAACAACGCTTTCTCTGAGTTAAATGATCCAATTGACCAGAAACAGCGTTTCTTAGATCAATTAGTTGCTAAAGAGGCTGGGGATGAAGAAGCTTCAGAAATGGATCAAGACTATGTAGAAGCCTTAGAATATGGTCTTCCTCCAACAGGTGGTATTGGCTTTGGGATTGACCGTTTCGTTATGTTACTGACAGGAAATGAGTCCATTCGTGATGTTCTCTTATTCCCAACCATGAAGCCTTTAGGAACAGAAGGAAAGAAATTATCGAGTTCAAAGGATGATGGTTTCTTTATAGCAAACGAAAAACTTGATTTCTCAAAAGTTAAGATTGAGCCTTTGTTTGAAGAAGAAGTTGATTTTGAAACTTTCTCTAAATCTGATTTCCGCGCTGTTAAAGTGAAAGCTTGTGAAGCTGTTCCTAAATCCACTAAGCTATTGAAGTTTACTTTAGATGATGGCTCTGGTGTTGACCGTATTATTCTATCGGGGATTCATATGTACTATGAACCAGAAGAATTGCTTGGCAAAACCTTAATCGCAATCACAAATCTGCCGGCCCGTAAGATGATGGGAATTGATTCTTGTGGGATGATTATTTCCGCTATACACACTGAAAAGGAAGAAGAGGTACTTCATGTCTTAATGGTGGATAATCATATTCCGGCCGGTGCTAAGTTATACTAAAACAAAAAGCTGTATGTGAATGAGGTGACCCCTTAAAGTTAGACTTTTTTACGAGACGACCTCGGTTGTCTCATTTTCTTTGGGTAGTTAAAAGATGATGCCTGTATTGAACAGGACTCCTCCATCCTAACTTTTCTTTTATTCGTTGCTCGTTATAACACTGTATAAATATTTCTATCTCTAATCTCAATTCATCAAAACTATAGTACACAACATCATGTTGCTTTTTGATTTCAATAAAAGCACATCTTCTTTTCCCTTTAATAAATGGACCTTAGATACTTAAAAATATTCACTTAGTAATATCATTTTATCTAAATCAGGAAAACTGTATTCTATGTCCCTTCATTATCAGTCTAAGTTTCCAACAATTAAGTCATGCTTCTCTACTACCTTGTAAGTACAGTTTTTCCACAGCCATGTCCGGTTATAGATTATCGTTTTAAATAGACAAAGCCTTCGCTATGCAAAATGCTATTTTTTCTATCACAGATACTACAACACTATTTCCTGCTTGCTTATATAATCTAGTATTGCTCAAATCTTTTGGTAATTTGAATGTTTTAGGAAAACCTTGAAGATTAAAACACTCACGAGGTGTTAATTTTCTTATACCTGTGTTACATCTTATCAAAGGAACATTGTGTCCTCCTGTCCCCATATTTGCTGTTAAGGTAGGACACACCTTACTTTTATTTTCTCTTACATAAATTCTACGCCACTGATAAATTGTATGTGACGTTTTCATATTATTCTCTAACTCGTTAAAAAATTTACAATTTTCACTCGTGTAATAATATTTACTATCTTGTTTATGTTTAAAATCAATAACATCAGATAATTTTGTTTCCATTAAAATGGGCAATGGGAAATGAAATTTTTCGTATTCTAAGTCATTTAGAAATCCAACAATGTAAATTCTTTCCCTATTTTGAGGAATATTTCCATATTCACAAGCATTTAAAACTTGTTGTTGCACTTTATATCCTAAGTCATTCAATTCTTCCAAAATTACTCTAAATGTATTCCCGTTATCATGGCTTACCAAATTTTTTACGTTTTCAAAGAAAACAACTCTAGGTTGTTTATTTAGTTTTCTTTTTTCTTTCAAAATTCTAACCATCTCAAAAAATAATGTTCCTCTGCCTTTTTCATCATCAAAACCCTGTCTATATCCTGCCAAAGAGAATGATTGACACGGAAAACCGCCAACCATAATATCAAAATTAGGAATTTCTTTTCCTTTCACATCTTTGATATCTCTTACATCAACTTTTAAATTGAAATTACTTTCATATGTTATAGCAGGATATTTATCAATTTCATTTGCATAGACAATCTCAAAGAGACCAGTATTCTCAAAACCTAAGTCAATTCCTCCTACACCTGAAAAAAAACTACCTACTGTCCTTTTTTTCATACGTTTTCCTCCTTGTTTAAATTATTTGCGGCACGCCGCACATTTATAGCAGAAAAGAAAGGAATGCTCCTGCTCCTCTCTGCTATTTCTTGCGTTCAATCGTTTTATCTCGAATGTTGAAAATTACATCAGGTTCTAACTGATAGGCTTCAACAACCATTTTTTGAATTGAAAATCTAGGTCTACGACCTTGCTTTTGCTGATCTTCAACAATTTGGGTTGAATTAACCTTTATGCTTTTTAATTTTTCAGAGTTAATCCCTGTGCGATATATTTTTAACACATCATCGTATTTCTCTAGTCTAACAAAAACCAAATCATCAAAACGTTCAGAGGGACTAAAACTATTAGGTGCAGAAGTTTTTTCTGCACTACTTCCTTTAATTTCAATAATCAAAGGATTATTTGGGTCAGCCATATCAACCGCATCACCCTCGCTACCTTTTTTGTTTACCTAGAAATAACTCTTTTTCTCTTTCATCTGTGGATGGTTTCCTACATAATAAAATAAATGGAGGCATTTTTATAATTATTTCAACTGAAATAATGAAATGCTGTTGATACCATAATAAACACTAGATAGGAGAAAAAAATTATGCCGTGTACCACCTTATTAGTTGGTAAAAAAGCCAGTTATGATGGCTCAACCCTGATGGCTAGAAACGAAGATTCCCCAGCTGGAGAATTTACAGCCAAGAAATTTGTGGTCGTTCATCCGGAAGAGCAACCAAAAACATATCAATCGGTTTTATCTCATGTGGAAATTCCATTACCGAAAAATCCTATGCGTTATACCGCTATGCCCGATGCTTTAGGCAAAATGGGTATTTGGGCAGCGACTGGTGTCAATGAAGAAAATATCGCCATGACGGCAACGGAAACCATTACTTCCAATGAATTAGTTCTGGCAGCGGATCCTTTGGTTGAATACAAGACCGCAACGGATAATCGTCCTGAAATCATTGGTGGCATTGGTGAAGAAGACATCGTCACCCTTGCCCTGCCTTACATTCATTCCGCTCGTGAAGGTATTTTACGCCTAGGTTCTTTATTGGAAAAATATGGTACTTATGAAATGAATGGGATTGCCTTTCAAGATGTGGATGAAATCTGGTGGTTAGAAACCATTGGTGGTCACCATTGGATGGCAATTCGTGTACCTGATGATCAATACGTTGTTATGCCTAACCAATTAGGAATTGACCATTTTGACTTTGCGGATGCTTATGGAAATGCTGAGAATTATCTATGTTCTAAAGATTTAAAAGACTTTGTGCAAGATAATTTCTTAGACTTATCCTTAGATGGAACTTTCAATCCGCGATGGACTTTTGGTTCTCATGCGGATGCTGACCATGTGTATAACACACCAAGAGCTTGGATGATGCTAAAATACTTTAACCCAAACACCTATCAATGGGATGGTGAACATGCCGATTACAAACCAGAAATGGATAGTTTACCATTTGCTTTAAAACCAGAAAGAAAGATTACGATTGAAGATGTAAAATACGTTCTTTCTCATCATTATCAAGGGACTGATTTTGATCCCTACAGCAACCACGCTAATCCTTTATTAAAAGGAAAATATCGTCCTATTGGTATTAACCGTAATAACTTCTTATCCTGTACGCAAATTCGCCCTTATATGCCAAAGGAAAATCGTTCAATAGAATGGGTTTGTTATGGATCAAATGTATTTAATGCTTTTGTGCCTTTTTATACCACTATTGAGAAAACACCGGATTATTTAGCTAATACCACAGATGAAGTGACCACCGAAAACTTCTATTGGGCAAATCGTATTATTGCCGCCTTAAGTGATGCTCATTTTGCGGAAACAGCGAATACGATTGAACGCTACCAAAATACGGTTCAAACTCAAGGTCATGCCCTCATTCGTCAAAACGACCAACAATTCTTGGCAACGAAAGATATTTCCTTACTCCAACAAGCCAATGAAACCATTGCTCAAATGGCAAAAAAAGAAACATATCTAACTTTAGATAAGGTTCTATATACAGCCAGCTTGTTGATGAAGAATGGATTCTCGCAATCGGATGCCTAAACAAGCCACAAAAATTTATCGGTTTTTATGTTCTTTATATGATAAAATTAAGTTATAAATAAGGGAGAAAATAGATGAAACATGTATTTATTTGTGAATCTTGCGATAAGATTCATATCTTAGAAGAGGGTGAAAAACGCTTTTGTGAAACCGACGGGAAACCTTACCTGGACACTGGATTAACAGAAGAAGAATGGAACACCAAATCGGATGAAGAAAAGGAAGTCCTCAAAAAAGAAGTTTTCAAAAAGTCCATTGATTTAGATAACATCAAAGAAAAGGCTCAACACACGCTTGGCAATGTCGTCAATGCAACGAAAAAATGGGATGAAAGCATCCCTAATGATTTTGCGGATAAAGAAAGGTTAAAAGTACAAGGCATTTCGTTGAATCTAAGTGAAATCATTTATTTAGTGGGATTTGTGTCTGTTATCTTAGGAAGTATCTTGCCCTACTATTCAATGCTTGGCAAATCCATGAATTTAATCGCACCAACAGGTAGTCTTGGTGGTGGTTTTATTTTCTTTATTCTAGCTATTGCCGGTATCGCTACAATCTTTTTTAAACAAAAAATTCAATGGAAATATAAATCCTATATTCTGCCCGGATTGGCTTTGATTACCATTTTACTTGGCTTCATTACTACTGGGCAAATCAATAAAACCCTTCAAGAAATCAGCTCTCTGGGTTCTGCCTTTGGTTTAGGTAAAAAAATGACTTCTTCTCTTTTACAAAAAGGAATCGGCTATTACCTATTCCAATTAAGTCGCCTTGTCTTAATTGCCGGTATTATTTTAGAAGCTTATAAATTCTACAAACAAAATGCCTCAAAGACCAGTAAATAAATTTGGATGAATTTCCCTATCCTTCCTTGGAATGTCATAGAAGGAACAAATGTGAAGGCTTGGCGTACATTGGGCTTGGGCTTATTCACGATAACCGCTTGTCGATGGCGTTTGTGATTCGCAACAATACTGAAAAAAAGTATTAGTCCTATTCATTAAAGAAAGGAGAAGAAATGATTTCTTCTCCTTTTTCCATTCTTCTCTTCCTATTATTTTAATCGAATGGTTAAATACGTTGTTCCAAAACGTTGGTCAGCCAATTCATCAAAAAAGTTATCCACCTCTCGTTCTCCAAATGTATTAATCAATTCTGCATAGGAAATTTCCTTTAATTTCGTCAAAAAATAAATGGGACTTAAAATTTCCGTGGTCTGAAATAATTCATGATTATCCTCAATAATGATGGCCTTTTGTTCATCATCCACATTCCGATTATAAACAGCTAAAAGATCCTTGACTAACATTGTACGACTTACTCCCTTTCCCCTATTCATTATAGCACCATTCATTCCAGGCACTTCAAAAAACTACAATAATCGCTTTTGGTAGCCACCACTAATATCCAAGACACTGGTCGTTATCACAAAAGCCTCCTTATCTAAACGACGAATATCCTTTTTCACGTCATTCACTTCTGATTTATCTACGATTACCACAAGCACTTCGGTTTGTTGGTTGGTATAAGCTCCTTTACCATCCCAACAAGTGACTCCCCGACCATACTCTTTCATAATCTTTTCTTTGACAGTCGGATTATGTGTAAAAATCATTAGTTTGATTTCAATATTTTGTAAGTGCCAGCGGTCGATTGTTAACGAAAATACCACAATATAAATAATCGAATACAAAGCTGTTTGAACATTAAATAACAGCGCCATAGCCATATATAAAAGTACGTTATACAAGGTATTAAATTTACCAACAGAGATGGATTTACTCTTTGAACTCATATATAAACCCAATAAATCCAAACCACCAGCACTGGCCCCATTACTTAAAATCAAACCACAGCCAACACCACCTAAAATACCGGCTATCGCAATACCCGCTAATTTATCATCTAAAATAGGTTTTTTCGGCATCATAAAGTAAGTAAATACCAATGTTTGAAGAATGACCGAAACAATCGTACCAACCACCATTCTTTTTTTCATGGTTTTATAGGCTAATATCAACAAAGGAATATTAAATAGCAAGTTAATCAAACCTGCTAAATCCATTTGTGTAACATGCGCAAAAAATAATGTTCTTAATACTTGGGAAGTACCTGGTATCCCTCCCGAATAAAGCGTTAATGGTAATAAAAAATAATTCACAGAAAAAGCGTATATAGCGGATCCTAAGACAATCATCATCATATTCTTAACGCTAACTCTTTTCGGCTTTATCAAAACCATATCTGACATACAAAATCCCCTATTCTCAGATAATAATAATGAAATAAAAAAAGGCTTTCAAGATGAAAAAAGAAGGAAAATTACTTTCCTTCTTCCTTGTAGGAATAAAAGCCTTCCTTTGCGTTAACCCCTGTTTTACCTGCATCTAAATACGCTTTCAACATTGTTGCCACACGCCCTGCCGGTGTTTGAGGGTCACTTGCGCTTGGCTTCATCATTTGAATGTTATAAGCCGTTTGTAAGCCAACAATATCGAGAATACGGAAGGGACCAAGCGGAGATCCTGTTCCTAACGTCCAAGCCTTATCAATATCTTCTACATTACCAACACCATCAGCCAATAACTGTTGCGCGGCACTTAAGAACGGCACCAACATAGAATTTAATAAATAACCCGGCTGTTCCTTAAAGAGCTTTAAAGGAACCATGTGGATACTTTGAGCAAAGTCTACGACAGCATCGAAAGAGTTTTTATCCGTTTCATCATGACCCATAATTTCAGCCGTGTTTTGACGCCAAATATGATTTGCAAAATGAAGAGCTAGATAATTCTCTTTATTCTTTATACATGACTTGAATTGACTTGGCAATAAAGTCGAAGAGTTCGTTGCTATTACGACATCATTCTTTGTGTAATCATTTAATTTCGTATAGAAATCTTTCTTTTCTTCCACATTTTCTGCGATTGCTTCAATAATAAAATCCGCATCCGCAAAACCTTCTTGCCAATCAGTTGTTAAAACAATGTTCTGATAGGCTTTCTTAAAGTTTTCAATCAAAGCATCCATTTCTGAAACACTAAGTTTCTTTTGTCTGCTCAAACCAGGAAAGTAATGTTTCCCATCTTTCATACTTTCTAAATCGGCGATGTATAAATCTCTATACCTTTCTAGCTTTGGTTTAGTACGAGTGATAGAATCCTCACTTCTAAGCCATATCGTTGTTTTATATCCACTGTAAGCTACCTGCAAAGCAATTTGGCTACCTAAAACACCACCACCTGCAATTGTCACATTTTTCCAATTCATTATATGAATACCTCCTTTACCCTCATTATACGGATGAAAAAAAATAGTACTCTTATAATGCCCAAGAAAAAAGAACTCAGTCATCTGAATTCTTTACATAATCTTCTTTATTTAAGTCAAAGAGATGACGCATACCTCGATACGCTAAGTCACCATCATATTCATCAATTTCTTGCAACTCTTTAGCAATGACTTTACCAAGACCACCCGTCGCTACCACATAAGCTTCTTCATCATTCAATTCTTTCTTAGCCGTTTGAATGATTTCTCTAACTGCACCTAGGTAACCATACACCATTCCCGCTTGCATACCTGTTACAGTACTTGTTCCCAAAATGGAGTTTGGTTTTTTAATCTCTACTTCCGGTAATTGAGCAGTTTGACTGGTTAAAGCGGCTGCCGAAATACCTAAACCCGGTTGAATAATAACATACTTAAAATCCCCTTTTTCATCCACATAGTCATAGGTTGTTGCTGTTCCAAAGTCAACAACAATACCACCCTTAGAATGAAAATGATGAATATAGGCACAATTCACAATTCGATCCGCACCAACTTGTTCCGCATATGGTGTTACCAATTGAAAGTTTAATTTCATCTTATGGTTAACCATCATCGTATTACAATGCAAATACTTTTTAAAAGCAGAAATCAAAGAATAATTTAACTTTGGCACAACGGAGGATAAAATGACTCCCTCTAAATCCGCCACTTCCACATCAGCCTTGTCCATCAAATTCATTAAAAAGAAACCATATTCATCTGATGTTCTAGGTGTCTTTGACATCAAACGAAAGCGATCCACTATCGTATTCCCTTGCATTAGAGCAATCGCAATATTCGTATTCCCCACATCCACACACACTAACATCCTCTTAATCCCCTTTGCTGATTTGGTCGATGATTTTCTTCGCCAATTCTTTTTTTGTCAACAAGCCTAAATCCACTTGGGTGCTCTTTGACAAGATATAGCCATGATTGGTATCCCCGGCAAAACCGGAGCCAACTTCACGAATAGAATTCGCAACTAAGTAATCACAATTCTTTTTCATGAGCTTCGCTTGTGCATTTTCTAATAAATTTTCAGTTTCCATCGCAAAGCCAACCAGAATTTGCGTTGCTTTTTTCTTTTCACCTAAAGTAGCTAGAATATCGGTTGTTCTTTCTAAGGTTAATGTCCAAGTTGAATCTTGTTTCTTAATCTTTTCTTCCTTTATTTCTAATGGACGATAATCCGCTACCGCAGCTACCATAATCGTTATATCTGCTTGCTCAAAATGAGAAAACACGGCATCCGCCATTTCTTTTGCGGATTGAACGGGAATAACTTCCATATCCTTTGGTTGTCCCAAGCGAACTGGTCCACTAACCAGATAAACCTTTGCGCCACGATTTCTCGCTTCCTTCGCTAAAGCATAGCCCATCTTTCCCGAAGAATGATTACTTAAATAACGAACCGGATCTAATGCTTCTAAAGTAGGTCCGGCACTGATTAAAACCGTCTTACCCAGTAAATCTTTTTCACGTACTAATAAACGTTCCATTTCTTCTATGATAGCTTCAGACTCCGGGAATTTTCCTTTTCCCACATCCCCACAAGCTAATAAACCTGTATCACTTTCCATCACCGAAATGCCATAGGACACTAATTTTTTAAGATTTTCTTGTGTCATTGCATTTTCCAACATATGTGTATTCATAGAAGGCACTATCAATTTGGGACAGGTTGACGCTAAAAAGCTACTTGTTAACATATCGTCCGCAAAACCATTCGCCATCTTAGCAATCGTATTTGCCGTAGCTGGTGCGACCACAAATAAATCCGCCCATTTTGCAATTTCAATATGATGGACAAGAACGTCTTCACTCTTATCAAAAACATCCACATAGACCTTTTTCTTCGTTAATGTTTCAAAAGTTAAAGGAGTGATAAATTCACAAGCTGATTTTGTCATCAATACTTGCACTTCATAACCTTGTTTATTTAAACTAGTAACGAGGGATGCCGCTTTGAATGCCGCAATACCTCCTGTAATACCAAGTACAATATGTTTGTTTATCATACAATACCTCACTTGTGGATATTATAGCACGTCGAAAAGGAGAGCCTTTATGAAAACCTATTTAGTCGCATCTGATATTCATGGTTCACTTGATGCTTGTAAGAAAGTCATGGATGCTTACCATTTTCATCAAGTGGATGGAATTTTACTTTTAGGTGATCTTCTTTATCATGGTCCCCGCAATCATTTACCAAAGGATTACCAACCAAAAGAAGTCATTCAATTATTGAATACTTATCAAAAAGAAATCATTTGCGTGCGTGGAAATTGTGATTCCGAGGTTGACCAAATGGTCTTAAACTTTCCTATTACTGCTGATTATTCCTTCTTTCAGCTGGGCAATAAGCGTTGTTTCTTAAGTCATGGTCATATCTATGAACCCAAAAGTTATTCTTTCCTAAAGAAAGGTGATCTCTTTCTTTCTGGACACACGCATATTCCAAGCGTTAATTTAAAAGAAGATATTTATTTCTTAAACCCTGGTAGCGTCGCTATTCCCAAAGGCAATCATTTAGCTACTTATGCTCTATTAACTGAAGAGTATTTCCAAACCTACACTTTCGATCATCAAGCTTATTCTATTTCTTGTATTTTCAAAGCTGGGTAATCAGCTTTTTTCATAAAAAAAGAGCCTAAGCTCTTAGAGTTTATCGCAATCGACTAAGACATAAGCTTTTTCATCTGACATCATCGTTGCCAAACGTTGCACAAATTCTTCCGCTTTTTCCTTGTCTTTAAACACACGAATTGGTTCTAAACCATTATACATGTCGAAACTAACGTCGTAAGAACCATCATCTTCATACACACGACTAACGATAACCGCTTTAATTTGGTAACTATTATAATAAGTTACTTCTTTTTCTCGAACTACTTTTAGTAACATACACACTCTCCCTTTTTCTTAAGTATATTCTATTTTGATAAAAACCCAAAATGTTTTAAAGCTTGTGTAATACCTTCATCATCTACACTTGCCGTCACATAATCCGCTATTGCTTTGATATCTTCTTTTGCATTCCCCATGGCAATGCTCAATGTTGCCTTTTGAAGCATGGACTTATCGTTTCCACCATCGCCAAAACAAACCCATTCTTTTGAAAAGCCAAATAATTCGATTGCCTTTTCAATACCCTTCGATTTACCACCTTCTTCCGGTACCATATCCGCAAACACATCAATCCAACGTTGTGATTTCACAGCTGGAACGGCTTCTAAAAAGGCTTTATCCTCCTCTTCGGAGAAATAAGGACAAATTTGGTAAATCTTCTTTGCTAAAATTTCTTCCATGGAATTTGTTTCATAAAAGTTAGGTAAGTAAGGATTTTGTTTAAAACAATCCATCACTTTCTTATTCTGACAAACATAAAACGATTGATCTTTCGCAAAGTAAGCACAAACCGCTTCTTTTTTAGCCATATACGCAAAAGACTTACGCACACTTTCTTCCGGGATTGCTAAATCATATACACATTCCTTCTTAGCATTTAACACGTACTGCCCGTTCAATAATACATAAGCGTCCCAAGGAAAACGGATTAAAGAAGAATCAAGGCTTGGTAATTGAATGGGTGAACGACCGGAAGCGATGGCTAATTGAAAGCCTTTTTCCTTTAATTGATATAAGGATTGTAAGGTTTGTTTAGAAATACGATGTGTTTGAAAAGATAATAAAGTTCCATCAATATCAAAAAAAATTGTTTTCATACGATCATTTTAATCAATTGAACAACCAACGGTAATCCCATGGAAACGAATGTTATTTTCTGTATAAGAAATGTACAATCTTCCATAAAAATCCCTTAGCTCTTTTCCTTCTTTTTCTAATTTCTCCAAAATAGGCAAAAGAAGCGAGCGGTCTAATAAGAAAGGATCTTCAACATAAGCATAAACTGATAATTTTTTTCCACCTTGGAATTTTTGCACACTTGAATCCAAATCTAAGCCAATTAGTTTTCGCTTATTCTCTAAAATTCCTAAGCCCACTTGCGTTGGAATTCTATCTTTTCCATTTAAAATATCTTCTTTACGGATATGAATGGCTACATAGCTAAATGGTAACGCATCACTTAGCTCTTCAATGCTCTTTTTCTCCCTTTCACTTAGCTTCTTTTCTTCTGCTTGACCAAAGCTTTCAACCATATAATAATCATCCACATCGTATTCAAAGCATTGGTTATGCGTTTTCTCTGCTTGATCAACAAAGCGCATGATTTCTTGTAAGCGGGATAAGCGTTGTTTAGAGCGAAGAATTTCTAATTCCAGTTCTTTTTCTTCATTGTTAAAATTTTCGATACATTCCGCTAAGTTTGAATTCAAAGTTTGCTTGGTTTTATCAATACTAAAATGAAAGCCTCTTAAGGATTGGGCACTATAAATATTTAATGCGTCTAAATGATTATAATTACGGTAATTATTCGTTTCAACACGCGTACTTTCAGTAATATCAATTCGATCATAAAAACGAATTGTTGAATTTGGCAAACCAATTCTTTTCGCAAATTCATTTACTTTCATATTCTACAAACCTCCGGTATCTATTGTAAAAGTAAATAAAAATGCTTTCAACGGCATTACTGTTTTTTAAAAATTCTTTTTAAATGTTCAGATAAAATTCACCTGTCTTTCATTTATTCCACACATCCTTTAGATATAGTATAGCTGTCAGTTGATAACAACTGATTCTTCATTCTCTCCCATTTATAGAAAGAAAACCGACTTCGGTCGGTTTTCTTTTTGGCTAGAAGAAATGTTCACATAAAATTCAGATTAAATCCATTATCTTCCCATATTCTTCTTCTATTCTATGGGTGTCAGTTAAAAGAACTGATACTCATTCTCTCCCCCTATAAAATATTTATGTGATGAAAACCACTTTTTTAGAAAAGTGGTTTTCATTTGTATTGGGCTAATAAATTAGACACGATTTCTTTAAAACGATTTCGATGAACATCTAATATCACAAAAGTGTGTCGGTCCGGAAACTTTGCATCACTCCAAAGATCCGTTACGGTTTTACCAAAGCTAATCTCAGATTGAGTTTCTACATAAACACCGGCTTTTTGCCCTTTAAAAATATCGGGATACTTCAAATAAAGAATTGGACAAACATCATGTAAGCACAACATTGGACGATAATAACGGGTGTATAAATCAATGTTCGATTTTGTGGAAGCGAGATAAAATTCATTCACAGCCGTTTTTTCTTTCGCCATTTCCTTGACTTCATCTACTTCTAGGTAAGCTTTCATGGTCACATCTAAACCAAACATTATAATTGGAATACCACATTTAAAGATTGTTTCCGCCGCGTGTGGATCTACATGAATATTAAATTCAGAACATGGTGTACTATTACCCCCTTGCGCCGCCCCGGCCATGATTAAAATACGTTTTACATATTTCACTAAGTCCGGATACTTATACAAACAAAGTGCCAGATTCGTTAGTGGTCCTACAGCAACGATTTCTAAATTTCCTTTTTCTTCTAAAGCCGCTTCATAAATCGCATCCCAAGCACTCTTTTCTTCCAAAGGTGCATTTGAATCTGGAAGGATAGATCCACCTAAACCGTCTGCTCCATGCACAAACGCCGCATCCTTTAAATCAATCAACAAAGGCTTATTAGCCCCCGGATATACTTTAATATCTTCTCTTTGGGCTAATGAACACACATTTCTAGCGTTCACAAAGGTTCGATCATGACCAACATTACCAGCAACCGCTGATACACCTTTAATCAAAAGATTATCTAATTGAAAAGCACATAATAGAGCAACCGCATCATCAACACCTGTGTCCGTATCAATCCATATCGGAATAACATCACTCATATT
Source organism: Bulleidia sp. zg-1013 (assembly GCF_019798045.1). NCBI lineage: Bacteria > Bacillati > Bacillota > Erysipelotrichia > Erysipelotrichales > Erysipelotrichaceae > Bulleidia > Bulleidia sp. zg-1013. Next base: position 92,617 of record NZ_JAGXEX010000002.1, on the reverse strand, counting down.
TTCACCTCATGTCCTTGGTAAGCTTGACAGCTTTCCACCAACAATTCTACAAACGCATGACGGTCAACGCCTATAACAGCTTGAACATTACAAGCCTTTCCACTTAACTTACCATCCAAATCACCAATCGTCGCTCCTCTTGTATATTGTCCTTTCGTATCAATTTGTACATAAGCATTCCTGATTTCAAAGATTTCCGGCTTCATTAAAACCGCTATAGCACAAGGATCATGCAAGGGTGAACCATTCCAACCAAGTTCCTTATGATGCTTAAAGAAGAAGGCCAACCAATCCGCCACAATAGACGCTACTTGATTACCAACCTCCCTAATTTTCTGCGCATCTTCCGGATAGACAATTGCTTTTTCGGTCACATCCAAACCACACATAATCAAAGGAATACCCGCTTTGAAAACAACATCCGCCGCTTCTGGATCTTCATAAATATTAAATTCAGCCGCTGATGTCCAATTACCATTACGCAAACCTCCTCCCATGATGGAGATGCGTTCAATTTTTTCCTTTAGTTCTGGGTGTACCAATAATAATTCAGCTACATTGGTTAAAGGACCTGTCGCAACAATCGTTACTTTTTCCTTACTTTCCTTTAAAACCTTTGCCATTAAAGAAACCGAAGATAAAGGCGATAATTCCATACTAGGTTCCGGTAAAGCGGGTCCATCTAAACCCGATTCTCCATGAAAATTACTAGCTGTAATTAAATCTGCCATTAAAGGCACTTCTCTTCCTTTCGCAATCGGAGCTTGAATACCTAATAATGTACAAATGCGTTGTGTATTATACGTTGTCTTTTTCAAAGTCTGATTACCTGCCACACTTGTTACCGCAAGTATATCAAAAAGTGGATTCGACTTAGCTAAAACCCAAGCAATTGCGTCATCATGTCCTGGATCCCCATCTAAAATTAACGCTATCTTTTTCATAGGCTTCCTTATTTATCACCACTGACTTCTTGTAAAGCTTCTTTTGAGCGAGAACGTTTTGCTTTACGAATTTCATGTAAAGCAAAGATAACTAAACCAATGATGGTAATCAAATATGGAATTGGCGAAACCAGGTTTGAATCAATACCGGTTGCTGAAATCTTGATGCCTAAAGCTTGAGCTAAACCAAATATCATTGCCGCAAACATCGCCCCTACGGGTTCACCTGCTCCCATAGCTTGTGCCGCTAAAGCGATAAAACCACGTCCTGCTACCATATCCAAAGACCAACCAGCCGCATAGTACATCGACATGAAGGCACCACCCAATCCACAAAGAATACCAGCAATCGCCATTGTAATGTACTTCACTTTTTTTACGCTAACACCCACTGAAGAAGCCGCATTTGGATTTTCTCCAACTGAACGAATATTTAAGCCTAAGGATGTTCGATACAATAAAATCCAAGTTACAGCCACTAAAATAAAAGCCACATAGGTCAATAAATTATGCCCCGAAAGAACTGAACCAACAAATGGAATAGCTTCCAAACCAGGAATATGAATGTCCGGTATCTGTAATTCTTTGGTAATAAAAGAAGTCGTTGAAGTAAATTGTTTGCCTTCCGTCATTCCTGTAATAATCTTAACCAAGAAAATGGTTCCACCGGAGCCAATCATATTGATGGCCGTTCCCGTCAAAATGACATCGGTCTTTAAGTGAAAGGCAAAGAAGCCCATCAATAAACTAACTAAAATACCCGTTACAATCGCTACGATTAAACCAATCAGCCAATTGGATGAATAATACGCAAACAAAGAACCAAACAAGGCTGATAGCATCATCGTTCCTTCTAAACCAATGTTTGAAATTCCCGCCTTTTCACAAATCACCGCCGCTAATGCCGCAAATAGAATTGGAGCTGTGATACGAAATACCGAGAAGAAGAATTCAGGAGTTAATATTAGTTCAAACATATTATTGTTTACCTCCTTCACTAATTAATTTTTCTTTTAGCTCTTCTTCAGCACTCTTAACTACCAAGCGTTGACGATACTTCGCTAAGAATTGATTCGCAGCAAAGAATAAGAAAATGGTTGCTTGGATAATATCAATTAATTGTGCTGGTACGCTTGTATAAGTAGACATTAATGTACAGCCTTTTGCTAAATACGCAATAAAGAAGGCTGCTAATGGTGTAAAAGCAGGATTATTGCCAGCCAAAATCGCAACCGTAACCCCAGTCCAGCCATAACCCGGTAAAGTCGTCCAGTCAAAATAAATATTCTTACCAAGCATTTCAATACCGCCGCCCATTCCAGCTAATAAACCACCAACCACTTGGGTCAAAATGATGATGAAGGCTACATTCAATCCCGAATACATCGAGAATTCTTTATTAATACCAATCATGCGAACCGCATAACCCCAGCGCGTGCGATACATGAATAAAGTAATGAGAATAACCATCACGATGGCCACAACAAAACCAATCGATAATTTTGATCCATTATCAATTAGTTGTGGCAATAATGCGTTTGTTTGGAAATTTGCCGTTTGTACTGTACCCTTTGTTTTATCAGCTATAAAGGTATTCATTAAGAACTTGATGATGTACATAATGACATAGTTCAACATCAATGAGTTAACCATCTCACTCACATTTAATTTTGCCTTAAAAACCGCCGGTATTAACATCATTAGACCCGTCACAAGAGTTCCTGCCAATATAGCAACTATTGGTAATAAAGCCCCCGGTAAAGGCACATAAACAGCTATCAAAGAAGTCACAAAAGCACCAAGAAGAATACCGCCTTCCGACCCCAAGTTAAATTGATTCGCAGAAAACATCACACAAGTTGCTAAACCGGTGAAGATAATTGGAATCATACTTGCCAAAATATCGGTAAAACTCTTAACACTGAAACTACCGTCGACCTTTAATAAAGGTCGAAATAACATGGTCGATAAAGCAGAGAAAGTAGAGCTTAGCTTTTCCCCTAAAGAATCACCTTTAGAACTAATAAAGATAAACACAGCCGCTACCAATAAAGCAATTCCAATCGCCATGGCTCCTCGAACCACATTGAACATCAAGCTTCTTTTCTTATTCATGACATACCCTCTTTATTTCTTCTGGTGTTTGTTTCTGAAGTCCTAACATATAACGTCCCATGGTTTCATCGTCCAATTTCGACGTATCTTCAAAATAAGCCACAATCTTTCCACCATACATCACAATCAAGCTATCCGATAATTCCATGACTTCATTTAAATCGGCAGATACTAATAAAACACCAATACCTGAGCGGGATAATTCCACTAATTTCCTACGAATGAACTCCGTTGCTCCAACGTCAATTCCACGTGTTGGCTGATCAGCAATAATCAATTCCGGTTGATTAGAAAATTCACGCGCCACAACAACCTTTTGAATATTACCACCCGATAACATAGCCACTTTTTGATCATGATTCTTGCACAAAACCTTATACTCTTGAATGAGTTTGTCCGAAGCTTCATGAATGGCTTTCATATTGAATAAAAGTCCCTTATTATATTCTTTATGCGAACAACGATCGGATAAAAGATTTTCTTCAACTGATGCGCTGGCCGCAATTCCATATAACATACGATCTTCCGGAACTAAGGAAATATGTTTTTGACGAAGCTGTTGTTGCTTTAGACCAAGAACGTTTTCACCATTAACTGTAGCAGAACCCGCATTTGGTCGATCCAAGCCAAATAACATATCCACCAATTCCTTTTGCCCATTTCCTTCCACTCCGGCAATTCCTAGAATTTCTCCTTTGCGCACCGAAAAAGAAACTTTATCCAGCATTTTTTTGCCCCAATCATTCACGAATTCTAAATCACGCACTTTAAGCACTTCTTCACTTGGCTTCGCTGATTCTTTTTCAACTCGTAAAACCACATCACGACCAACCATCAAACGAGAAATTTTCTCCGGTGTCACATCTTCAGTTTCATAAACACCTAAGAATTTACCACCTCGTAAGATACTTAAACGATCGGTAATTTCCATAATTTCATTCAACTTGTGGGAAATAAAGATTAAAGTATAGCCTTGTTGCTTTAAATGAATTAATTCTTTAAACAGTTCCACTGTTTCTTGGGTGGTTAAAACTGCGGTCGGCTCATCTAAAATTAAAATCTTAGCTCCACGAACCAATGCCTTTAAAATTTCCACTTTTTGTTTCATACCAACGGGAATATCCACAACGCGTGCATTTGGATCCACCAACAAATTAAATTTCTTAGAATACTCCTTTGTAATTTGAATAGCTTTTTGACGGTCAATAAAAATGCCATTTTTCTTTGGTGTCATTCCTAAAACAATATTTTCAGCTACTGTCAAACTTGGTACCAACATAAAGTGTTGATGCACCATTCCAATTCCTTTTGCAATCGCCACATTTGGTGATGATAAATTCACCTTTTCACCATTGATGAAAATTTCTCCTTCCGTTGGCTGTTCCAAACCAAACAACATCTTCATCAAAGTTGATTTACCAGCTCCATTTTCACCCATCAGAGCATGAATTTCACCTTTACGAACATCCAAATTAACACCTTGATTGGCAACTACACCATTCGGATAAATCTTTTTGATGCCCTTCATTTGAATGACATATTCTTCATTCATAATGTTTACCTCTCTTTAATTGATTATTTAAATGATGAAAAAAGAAATCCAATCCCCCTCCCTTGGAAATGAGAAGAAAATTGGATCTAAACACAATACGTACGATAAATTTTTACTTCTCGTAAAAATAGAGGATGAATGTGATAAGTTGCCCTATCTCATCAATCTTTCTTTACGTGATTAAGGGCGCACTTGTTCGCGCAATTTTTCTAATTTCTTTTCTTTATCGCCTAAAGCAGACGAAACTTTCACTTTACCATCTAAAACAGCCTTCGAGGCTTCATTAACTTTCTTTTGTGTCTCTGCCGAAGCATACTTCTTAAAATTCTTATCCGTTACAATACCAACACCATTTTCTTTCAAGCCTAAAGAAACTTCTGTTCCCCAGTGTTCTTTACCAGCATCTAATTCGTCAAATACCCAAATCAAAGAATTACCAATATTCTTTAAGCCGGAAGTTAATGTAGCGGCGGCGGCGTTTGCGGATAAAGATAACTCTTGGTCGGAGTCAACCCCAATAAACCAAGCTTTCTTTTCCAAAGCCGCTTCCACAGCACCATTACCGGCGTTACCGGCAACACCCCAAATAATATCTGCCTTCTTATCAGCAATCATGGATAAAGCGTATTCCTTAGCTTTAGCGGTATCTACATAGTCATTGGTATAACGAGTATCCACTTTCATTTCCGGATCCACAGCACGTGCTCCTTCGATATAACCATATAAGAAGTCATTGATAACCGGACTATCCACACCACCAACGAAACCTAATACCTTTTCTGGGTTGATATTCTTTACCTTTGTATCTTTTGTCATACAAGCGGCGAATGTTCCTACCACATAACCCAATTCATTTTGCTTGTAAGTTAGGTTCAAGACGTTCTTGTTTGCGCCTACATGTGTGTTATCATCAAAAATAGCATATTTTTGATTGGGATACTTCGTAGCCACTTCCTTTAGATAGTCAGGCATTTGGTATGTACCCACAACAATCACATCGTATTCCTTACTCTCGGAAACTTCATATAAAGTAGATAACCATTTTGGTTTATCTTGTTCCGTACCGCCCATTTCAATTGTCTTTAACGTGATGCGACCATCCTTTTGAAGTTTCGTTAAGCCGGCCATCGCTGAATCAAAGAAAGATTTGTCACCTAAGTTACCATTAATCAAATAAGCTACCTTATAGACTTTACCTTTCTTGTCTGTTGAAGCCTTTCCATCATCTTTCTTAGCGCCACAACCAACTAATGGAACGATTAAGAATAGCGCTAAAAGTGCTTTGTATAATTTTTTCATCTTTTCTCCTTCCAAAGCGATTTAACTTTTACAAAATCAACCCAAATGAGTTAAAATATCTGTAAGCGTTTTCACTATCATCATTCTATTGCGACAAGCGTTCCTTTGTCAACAAGTTTATATACAAAAATAAGAGAAAAAATCGGAGGTCCTTTTTAATGAGTGAATTTTCTTTTCCTAAAATTGATTTACATCTTCATTTAGATGGTTCTTTTCGTATGAAAACCGTTTGGGAATTAGCAATGCAAAAAAGGATAACAATGCCTACTAATACACTATCTGAATACAAAGAATACATTCGTCGTTGCTCTCATGCTAAAAGTGTAAATGAATACCTGAAAATGTTTGATCATCCTTTAAAAGTGATGCAAGATGAAGCCTCTCTAATTCGCATCACCAAAGAATTGATTGAAGATTTAGCCAAACAAAATCTTCGCTATGCTGAAATCCGTTTTGCTCCTCAGTTGCATACGCAACAAGGCTTATCCCAAACCAAAGCCATTGAAGCTGTCTTAGAAGGTCGCAAACAAGCTCTATTCCTTTATCCCGGCATTCAAATTGGTATCATCACTTGTATGATGAGTCTTGGACCTATATCCGTTAATAAAGAAGCAAATTTAGAAACCATTGAACTTTGTCAAAAATATTTAGGAAAAGGCGTGGTAGCTTTAGATTTAGCTGGTGCTGAAGGAATTGTGGCTTTAAGTGATTTTCGTTCTTTCTTTATAAAAGCTAAAGAACTTGGCATTCCTTGTACTTGTCATGCAGGAGATAGTGAACCCGTTCAATCCATTCAAGATGCAATCGACTTTGGTGTGCAGAGAATTGGACATGGTCATCATCTGATTGATAACTTAAAACTATGCCAAACAACAAAAGAAAAACACATTCTATTAGAAATATGTCCTACTTCCAATGTCCAGTGCCAAACCGTTCCTTCTTATCAAAAACATCCAGTAAAAAAGCTATATGATCTTGGTGTTCCTGTTTCCATTAATACTGATAATATGACTTTAGCCGGTGTTACTTTAGAGGATGAATATAGACACTGTATTAATGAAATGGGCTTTAGAAAGAAAGATATTATTCAAATGAACCTTTATGCCATTCAATCCGCTTTTATTAGCGATTATGAAAAACAAGAAATCATACAAGAATTAAAGCAAGCTTTAAAGGAGGCTGAAATATGTTAGAACCCCACATTCATCTAAATGATACTCTACAAGTGAAATACGCCATTATGCCTGGTGATCCGGATCGTTTAGACCGTATTAAACCTTATTTAGAAAACTGTGTTGAATTAGCTTACAATCGTGAGTTTCGAAGCATGAAAGGTAGCTATAAAGGTGTGGATATAATCGCTATTTCAACTGGAATTGGTGGTTCTTCTACCGCCATTGCAATAGAGGAGTTAAAACACATTGGTGTAGATACCATGATTCGCATTGGTTCTTGTGGCGCCTTACAAAGTGATATTCAACTTGGCGATTTAATCTTTGCCCAAGCGGCCATTCGTGATGATGGAACTTCCCAAGCTTATGTTGATATTCGCTACCCGGCTGTTAGTGATTCTGATTTCTTACAAGCTTGTATCAATGTCGCGAAAGAAAAGCAATGGTCTTATCATGTGGGCATTGTTCATAGTCATGAAAGCTTCTATATCGACACCAATGCTCAAGAAGAAGCACAATGGTCTAATCTTGGTATCTTAGGGTCTGATATGGAAACAGCGACTTTGTTCACCGTTGGAAAATTGCGCCATATTAAAACGATGTCAATCCTAAACAATGTTGTGTTATGGGGAAAAGACACCGCTGATTCAATTGGCAATTACGTGGATGAAGGACAGAAAACCATGGAAGGAGAACGAAGAGAAATTGTCACAGCTTTAGAAGCCATTTATCAATTGCATCAAAAATTTAATGGAATATAAGATGACCTCCAAAAGTTAGATTTTTAGGACTCGGTACAATAATCCTTAGTTCTTTACTTCTTCTATGCTTGGAATACTTTGGGCTGCCCCATTTCTGGTTACAGCAATACTACCAGCCTTACTAGCGACTTGTAAGGCTTTTTGTATTGTGCTTCCTTGGAACAGCGTTGCCAAGAAAAAACCCGTAAACGTATCGCCGGCCGCGGTAGTATCTTTCGCTTGAACCACAAAAGCTTCTTGGTGTACTAATTCTTGACCATGAATGTAATAAGAACCCCGGCTACCCACTGTCATCACAATTTCCGTCTGTGGATATGCTTTTTGCAGGGAAGTAATAATATCTTCAATCTTATCAGAATCACAATTTCCTAAACCTTTTGCTTCGACTTCATTCACAATTAAATAATCTATAAACGATAAAGGATATTGGAACACTTTATCATTCATTGGTGCCACATTAAATGCAATCTTTAATCCCTTTTCATGTGCCCTTTCAATTAAATACGCTAAAGAAGAGATTTCATTTTGAATTAACAACAAATCTCCCTTTTCAAAATGACTTAGTACTTCATCCACTTGTTTAAAATCAATCGCTTCATTCGCACCACCATGTAAGATAATGCAATTCTCACCCTGACAAACTTGAATGATGGCATGCCCTGTCGCAAGACTTTCATTTTTAGTTAAATAATCCGTTTTAACACCATATTTCTGCAAGTAATCAATAAATGCTTGACCATCCAATCCAACCATACCGGCATGATAGACTTCAAGTCCCGCCTTCGCTAAAGCAATGGACTGATTTAAGCCCTTACCGCCAAAATTGCGACTATAATGCAGTGATGAAATAGTTTCTTTTGCTTGAACAAAATGATCCATTTCATACATATAATCAAAATTCAAGGAACCAAAGCTTAATACCTTCATTTTTCACCCCTACATATCCAATTCTTCCAAAGACTTCTTTAAAACACTCGCTGACTTTGATAAATCATCTCTTTCTTGTTCAGAAAGAAGAATAGGCACTAATTCCTCCACCCCATTACGACCAACAATGGCAGGAACACTTAAACTAACATCATCAATTCCATATTCCCCATGCAAGCCTGTACTAATTGGCAAAATGCTCTTTTCATCTTTTAAAACGGCACGACAAATACGAACGACTGAAGCGGCAATACCATAGTATGTGGCATGTTTGCGTTCAATAATCTTATATGCGGCATTCTTCACATCATCCGCAATATCTTTCTGAGCTGTTTCTAAATCAAGACTGCCTTGCATACCTCTTAAAGCGAAGAAATCCGCTAAAGGGACACCGGATACATTCGCATTTGACCAAGTTACTATTTCTGAATCCCCATGTTCACCAATCACATAAGCATGCACTGAACGTGCATCCACATCTAATTTATTACCAATCAAATAACGAAGACGTGCCGTATCCAATACTGTCCCTGAACCAAAGACACGATTTTCAGGCATACCAGAATGCTTCTGAGCATAGAGGGTTAAAACATCCACCGGATTGGCGACAACTAATAAAATACCTTCACAATTTTGTTTACGAATTTCCGCCATAATGGATGAATGAATGGCAATATTCTTCTTTAGTAAATCCAAACGTGTTTCGCCGGGCTTTTGATTAGCACCGGCCGTTAAAATAATGATAGCCGCATCTTTAATATCCGCATAATCACCAGCATAGATATTCATTGGATTGCATAAAGCGGCACCATGATTAATATCCATCGCTTCTCCTTCTGCCTTATCTTTCATAACATCCACTAAGACCATCTCTGAAAAAAGACCGCTTTGCATTAACGCAAATGCACTTGATGAGCCGACAAAACCAGTCCCAATGACGGCAACCTTTCTAAAATTAATACTCATAACTTTACCTCCAATTTCATTATATTCATTTCCTATAAAAAAGCTTGCTAAAAGCTAATCATTTCTATAAACAAAACTAAAAATTCTGTTAAAATTAGTTACATGTCAATGAAAAAAGTGATTGGTAAACTATTTAAAGCCGACGCGGATTTTAATTTAATTCAAAATGGTGATCGTATCTGTGTTGGTGTGTCTGGTGGTAAAGATTCTGTCTTATTACTCTATGCATTATCACTTTATCAAAAAGCGGCCAAACGTATTGCTAATAAAGATTTCTCCGTCCTTGGAATTCATTTGGAAATGGGGTTTGGAAATATGGATTTTACTGACCTGAAAGCTTTCTTTCAAGAAAAAGAGATTGAATACGTGGATTATCCTACTCAACTCTACGAAATTTTAAAACTACATCCCAAGAATGATAAAATCCAATGTTCCTTATGTTCTAAATTAAAAAAGGGAGCGATTATTCGGGCTGCACAAGAACATGGTTGTAATAAAGTAGCCTTTGCCCATCATGCTGATGATGCCATCGAAACTTTATTTATGAATATGATTTATGGAGCCCGTATTTCTACCTTTTCTCCTGCTATGCACTTAAAAGTATCGAATATGGATTTTATTCGTCCTTTCATTTATTGCTTTGAAAACGAGATTCGTAAAACCGTCAAACACGAAAAGCTTCCACTTGTGAAAAGCACTTGTCCAAACGACGGCTACACCAAACGCCAAGAAACCAAAGAATTATTAAAGCAAATTTATCACACTTTCCCAACCGCCAAAGAAAATTTCTTAACTTCTTTATCCAATCAAAAACAATTCAATCTTTGGGTAAAGGCTAAGGATTGGCGGCACCATTCTAAATAGACAAAAAATTAGGAGCCAGTCCTAATTTTTCTATTTTTATTAGTGCTTTTCAAAGTCAGGTTCATCCTGATCAATATAATCCAAGATAGCTGAACGAGCAATATTACAAGCATGGTCACCCATACGCTCAATCGTTCCCAGTATATCCACATACACCGAAGAGGCAATCGAGGATGTACACTCACCATTAGCCATCCGTGTAAAGTGACCCTGACGAGCGGCGTACTCTGTTTCATCCATCTCATTTTCTTTTCCCATTAATTCATGATAAACCAATTCATCCCGTTCTTCATACACTCGAATACACAGCTTCATCATTTCATTTAATTCATCAAACATGGTGTTCATATCCACAATCGCTGCTGGTGAGAAAGTGGTCTTATCCTCACGAACCATATTAAAGAATTCCACTAAATTAATACCCAAGTCACCAATACGTTCCAAGTTCTTCGTAATTTCTAAACCACGACGCAATTCTGTTTGATCCGATGGTGTTAATTGTTGATTTTTAGAAATCGCAATTAAGAATTCGGTAATCTTCTTATCCAATTTATTCACTGTATCTTCACCGGTCATTAGGTTTTCATAATCTTCATCATTTCCCGGTTTATTTAGATACCCTTTAATATCTTGATTATCTTGATCCACCACTGAAGCCATCTTCACGATTGCTGTCTTAGCTGAGTCAATCGCTACAGAAGGAATGGTGTTCACCGCTAAGTTACTATCTAATTCATCAATATTGATTTCAATACGTTTTGGTTCTTCACCGGGAAGAATTTTACGAATTAAATCACAGAATTGGTTCATGAATGGGAAGAAAACAATGGTTGCGGTTGTATTAAACACCATATGCGCTACCGCTATTTGCGCCATACCCGTAATACCAAATATTCCTGATAGCCAAACAATAAAGTTGGTATATGGACGCAAGAAAATCATTCCTACGGTTGTTCCTATGATATTGAATAAGATATGGATACCGGCTGTTCGTTTGGCGGCTGTACTACCACCAATACAAGCCAAGATACCCGTTACAGTTGTCCCGATATTTGCCCCAAATACAAATGGTAAAACCGCAATGAATTCCAAAGCCCCGGCCGCATATAATTTCTGCACAATACCAATCGTTGCCGAAGAAGCCTGTACAGCTCCCGTCATTACCGTACCTGCAAATAAGCCTAAGAATGGATTAGTTGCCATATCCTTCGCAAATTGAGCAAATTCCGGTAAATCCTTGATGGCACTTAAAGCTGAACCCATTGCGTTTAATCCATAGAAGATTAAACCAAAGCCCATTATAATCGTACCAAGAGACTTGACTTTTGCTTTCTTACCAAAACTAACAATCATTGCCCCCAAGAATACAAAATATAAAACATAGTTATCAATATTCAAAGAAATTAATAAAGAGGTAAAAGTCGTTCCAATATTAGCGCCCATAATGATGCCGGCAGCTTGTGGTAAAGTCATCAAACCGGCTCGCACCAAACCAATTGTAATGGCGGTTGAAGCCGAAGATGACTGCATAATAATTGTAATTAAAATACCAATAATCAAAGCGGAAAACGGGTTGGTGGTGTATTTATTGATGTAATCTCTTAATTTATCACCGGCAACGGCTTTTAGACCATCCCCCATAAAACCAATACCAAAGAGGAATAAACCGAACCCTCCTAAAATCACATCCCATCGCAAACTACTTAGATTCATTCGTTTCCTCCATGCTTTGCGCATTCCTACAGAATAAATTCTAATCGAATTTAAGGAAAAAGAAAAGATACCGATTGCCTTAGCTTTCAATTTTTTTAACAGAAAGAAAGACAAGTGCTATACTAAAGGTGTTGCAGGCGTGATTCAATGGTAGAATGTGACCTTCCCAAGGTTAATACGCGAGTTCGATTCTCGTCGCCTGCTTTTATGTTTATTATCCCAAATCAAGGGGATTTTTTATTTGTTACAAAGCTTCTACACTTCATTCAATAAAAAAATTGGCATTTTGCCAATCCTATCTATTCAACTAAACACTTACCCTTGTTTGAAGATAATCCGTAAGTTTTTGAATGCCATACGTAACCAAGCAGAAGAATAAAGTGACACAAACTAATCTAGCTAAAAATGACCAACCGGCAACAAGTGGTGTTTCTCTTAGGAAACCATAATTTCCATTTGTTAGTTCATTAACCAGTGCCAAGAAAACATCAATAAGCAAATTGATGCCAATAATTTCTTTAAGTGAAAGTTTCTTTTTGGTTTCTAAAAGGTACAATAAGGAATTTCCAAATAGCGCAAAATGTCCCCAATAGAAAGAAACCAAGGTCACATGTGGCCAAGCATATTTATCCATGATTGGAATAAAAATTGCCAGCAACCCACCAAAAATACCAATCACCGCAAACATTTTTTTAAGCTTGCTGTCTTTCATAAACATCAAAGAAAACATGGCGGCTCGACAATGGTATAAAGGCAAACTAATTGAAATTGAAATTCTTTGAACCATGTAAAAACCATAAAGAATGACTAGTTGAATAAGCTGAAAAAGCCAAAAGAACTTCTTCAGCCATGCTTTATCGTGATATTTCAAACAAAAAACCATTTCTAAAGCCATCACAATAATAGCTGAAATATATACCCACATTGGGGGCACAAAAGCACTCGCTGTTCCTTGCGTACTAAAAAATTGATCCATACTTGCTTAGTATAAAGGAAATTTAGGAAAAAAGAAAAGCCCTAATTTTAAAAATTGACTTGAAGCATAGTCATATTTTAAACAAAAAAGTCTGTTAGTATAGAAGCATGTCCTTTCAAGCAAAAGAATTTCAACAATTAATCCACTGGTACCGAAGTCATCATCTTAATTATCCATGGCGTCTATCTAAAAATCCTTATCCTATTTGGATTTCTGAGATTATGTTGCAACAAACACGGATTGAAGCCGTCTTGCCAAAATACGAACGTTTTATGCAAGAATTACCTAGCATTCATGATTTAGCGACTGTTTCAGATGACCATTTAATGTTCCTATGGGAAGGATTGGGTTATTATTCCAGAGCTCGTAATCTTAAAAAAGCGGCGATTCAAATTGAAGATAAATTTCAAGGTATCTTCCCTCATAAATTAGAAGATATTCAATCGCTGGTCGGTATTGGTGATTATACCGCCGGAGCGATTGCGTCCTTTGCGTTTGGTTTAGGAGTACCAGCCATTGATGGTAATGTTCTACGAGTGTATAGTCGTCACGAAGGAATTTATCAAAATGTCTTAAATCCGACCATGAAGTCACTTGTTAAAGAACAGCTTTTACCTTTATACACAAAAGAAAATAGTACGGATAATGGTGATTTTAATCAAGCTATCATGGAACTTGGTGAACAAGTTTGTTTACCTAAAAATCCAAATTGTCAAAATTGTCCTATTTTTAAAAAGTGTTTTAGTTTCTTACAACAAAAACAAAATGAATTACCCGTCCGTATTTCTAAGACAAAAAAGAAAACGGAGAATCATAGTTTTTTAATTTTCTACACGAAAGATAAAATTTTAGTTCATAGACGTTCCGCTGGTAGCTTATTAGCGAATTTATACGAACCGGTTAACTTAAATTCTTTTATAAAAATTGATGATTTCCTAAAGGAATATTCCCTTCCCGTTCTTTCCTACACTAAATTAAAAAATCATAAACATATCTTTTCTCATCGTATTTGGCAAATTGAAGCTTACGCGATTGAAGTGAGTGAAGAATTCCCTTTTCTTGATTATCAATGGCTAGAAAAAAAGAAGAGTTCGCTCTTGGCTTTCTCTTCTGCATTTGATCCTTATCGCTTGTATTTCTATTAGTTATCTTCGTCTGTTTCAATTAAGTATTTAACCGCTTCAATAGCGGAACGAATGGCTAAATCTGTGTCATGCACTTGTGGATTTGGCAAACCTTGTTTCGCTCTTTCTTGGTTGGCAACAACTAATAGCGTTGTCCCGCAACGAACATGCAAATACCCGGCCACGATAAACAAAGCGGCGGATTCCATTTCCGAAGCTTTACAGCCCATGCCTAACCAAGCATCCCACTTTCTTAATAAATCCTGACCGTTTGGCAAGGTTTCTGGACGATGTTGACCATAGAAAGCATCTTTGCATTCGACAACACCTGTATGATAGGAGGCATCCACTCTCTTAGCACCTTCAACTAAAGCATTAACCATATCTAAGTCAGCTACGGCAGGGTATTCAATTGGTGCATATTCTTTGCTGGTTCCTTCCATTCTAATAGCACCGGTCGCTACAACAATGTCACCGGCTTTCACATTAATATCCATACCTCCACAAGTTCCAACACGAATAAAAGTATCCGCTCCACATGCCACTAATTCTTCCATAGCAATAGAAGCACTTGGACCACCAATTCCGGTTGAAGTAACGGAAACCTTTACACCGTTTAGATAACCCGTATAAGTGATGAACTCTCTTGAATCACCAACCATGATTGGTCGGTCAAAATACTTCGCAATTTTTTCACAACGCTTTGGATCACCCGGCAAGAAAACGTAGCGTCCAACATCACCTTTGCCAACGCCAATATGATACTGTTTTCCTGATCCTTCTGTATAATCAATCATATATAATTCTCCTTTAATTTATTATAATAATTTTTTGTATTTTTTTCAAAAATGCTTGTCATTACAACCCTATCATGTTATTATCATCTAGCACGATATGGCGCGTTGGTGAAGCGGCTTAACACACCGCCCTTTCACGGCGGCATTCACGGGTTCGAATCCCGTACGCGTCACTTATTTTTTTATAGGGGTGTCGTACAATGGTAGTACATCGGTCTCCAAAACCGCTGACGGGAGTTCGATTCTCTCCACCCCTGTCGATTAGGGAAGCTAGGCTTCCTTTTTTTTGTACTTTTCCAATTGATAAATCAAGTGCAACAACTCAATAATGGCTCATAGCATTCATGTTCCTTAATATCTAATCATCTTCCTATGGAGGTACTCTACAAATCTCAAGTAAAGTTTATTCAAGTTCTCATTTATTTTAGGATACATTTTCCCTTCTTATTTATTAATCCTATTATTACAGAAATTAAAATTGATATAAGTATACAACCTAGCCATATAAGAACACCATAATGGTTACTTAGTTGATATTGCATCTGTGCACTCATATCTTTCGTAATCTTAAGCTTAGATAATTTTTGAAGATAATCATCTGAAAAATTTCCTATAGTTAAGCATAATTTGCCATATATTTTTATAAAAGTTCATGACTTGAAACAGCTAAGTCCAGCTTTTCATTTTTTGATTTACTGTTCTATGTTGGTTTTTATTAAATTATCAATTAGTTAAAAAGGGATTAACCGGTTGTATCCGCTCTAATGGTAAGTACGCAGATAAATACCCATGATTATAACCTTTAGCTTCGTAGAGAATACAAGCAGGATGCATCTTTTGAAATAGTTTAGCTGATTCCTTGACACAACGCATTTCTTTCTCACCATAAATATATAGAACCTGTGCTTTGTTTTCTGTAATACTTTCTTTCAATCTATACGTTCCCATGTATGTTTTATACATTTTTATTAATGTTTTCATGGGTAACCTTGGCATATCTTCCATATAATAATTTCCTATTTTTTCGGGATAAGCCATATTAGGATACATTTTTTTCATCAAACTTAATTGAATTTTGCCGGCTGATTTGCTAAACATAAGTTTTCCAAATATTTTTACAATAATCGTACTAATTCGTGATAAATTTGGTTGCGGAATACAAATACTACCATCTATTATTGCTTTCTGAGCTATATCACTATCTAATGATAATAACTCAATTGCAATTTGACCGCCCAAAGAAACACCGCCTATAGCAAACAATTTTCCATTACAATTATTTTTTATGTAATCCATGATTTGTTGTACAGATTTTTCAGTTGAAATATAATCTTTTTGATATTCTTCTCCATGACCATCGAGTGTTGGTAAAATCACATGGAATTGATCTGATAATATACGAGCTTGTCGAAGATAAGTCCACCAAGAATTACCTCCACCATGTATCAGTAATATATGTGGAAATTTTTTATCGCCAAATTCATGAAGCCTCATCCTACACTACCTCTAAATTTAAACTATTTTTGTTTATATTGCTTGATGTTGTACCATTTTTAAGCCATTTTTTCTATATGCTTCTTTATCATTGGTACTGCCGGTTCTTGCTTCTATACTAATAAAGTAGATTTCAAAATAAGAAATCTACTTTTCTATTACCGGATTTAAATTCCGAAAACTATATTGCTTTGGTGAAACACCCACCACCTTTTTAAACACTTGAGAGAAATAATATTGATTATGAAAACCACAAGCCTCCGCAATTTCATACATTTTATAATTAACTTCATTGTTATCAATTAAATATTTGGCATGTTGAATACGAAGTTCTGTGACTAAATCCACGAATGTTTTCGCCAATTCTTTTTTAATCAGCTTTGTGATATGTCCTTCACTGAATTGAAGATGATTAGCCAAATCTTTTAAGCCATAGCTTTCATTACTGATATTAGCTTGAATATCTTTCAATATTTTCTTCGTTAATAAAGAATACGGCGGCTTTTTATGTTGATTAATCTGTTCCATAGCTTCTTGAATAACCGAAATAAATTCTTGCGCATCCACCGGCTTTAAAAGGTAACGAAATACCCCTAATTCCAAAGCTTGTTGAGCAAAACGGAAGTTATCATAACCCGATACGATAATTAGGATAACTTCTTTATTTTGTTGACGAATATCACGAATTAAGTCCAATCCATTTTTAAAAGGCATATTGATGTCAATTAAAGCGATATCCATACTTTCTTCCTTGAATAGTTGTAAAGCTTCCTCACCATTCGTTGCCTTAAAGATAAGGTCAAATGGTAGACCGGCCTTTATAATGCGTTTCATAAAATTTTGTCTAATAATTTCTTCATCATCCGCAATCAATATATTCATCTTCATCTCCCCGGTTGCACCATACGACTAATAAAACGATTATTTTCAGCTATTAAACAAACACCATACTTTTCCCCATATTGATGCTTAATTCTAGCGTTCACGTTAAATAAACCATAACCCTTTTGATTATCCAATCTATTCCCTGTCTTTAAAGTTCGATTGATTTCTTCAATATATTTGAAATCTAGTTCTTCAAACACATTTTCAACCTCCATCACAATATCTTCATCCCTTTGATAAACACGAATTACAATTAACTCTTTTTTCTTCAATAGCTTGATGCCATGGTAAATTGCATTCTCCACTAATGGTTGTAAAGTAAATTTCAAAAATGGTCTTTCTAAATCAAAATCTTGGATATTAAAAGAATATTGAAGAACATCTTGATAGCGTAACTTTTGAATATTCAGATAGCTTTGTGCATGCTTAATTTCCTCTTGAACAGTGATAATTTGTCGATCATTGCTCAAACTAATGCGAAAGAAAACCGCTAAATCATGAATAGCCTTCTCAACATCTTCATCCTCATGATCAAATGCCATGGCTTGAATTGTTTCTAATGTGTTATACAAGAAATGAGGTTTTATTTGGGCATACATAGCTTTATTATTCGCATCGTTGCGCTCTATTTCTTTTACTTTGACTTGTTGTAATAAATGATGAATTTCATCAATCATTTGGTTATATTTTTGGTTTAAACGATTAAATTCAAGAATTTCCGTTTCTTCCTCATTTTTTTCTAAAACACCATCCTTTGTTTTCAGCATAACCGATTCCAAGCTTTGAATTGGATGCACTAAACGATGTACCACATGATGCGTTACTCTTTGGGTAACGAGCAATAAAAGCATCGTCACTAAAGTAATAAGAACAACCGTTAGAAGAATGGTATTCATGTAATAACTTCGTGGAATATCCAAAACATACGTTAAATTTAAATAGGAATACAACTGTTTTTCAAAATGAATGCCTGTATGTTGAAATTGATCATTTCCTAACACTGTTTCATTCTTATTATTTTTCAAATAAGCATGGAAATCTCTTGCGACATTGGTCATTAGATTTTCGATATATTCAGTCTTTAAGGCGGCGCTGATATAACCTTTCTCTTGGTGCTTTTCATCGTATATTTTTGCTAGGATTAAGATAATTTTATTTTTATTCGATTTCGATTCAATCACATCGGAAATCACCACATCTTGATTACTTGATTTTAATTTTGCAAAATAGGAACGATCATCCACACTAAAGCTGGAATTATCGGTCACATACTTACGCCCTTCCTTTGTAATAAATCCCAAGGAATCGTATTGAATGTTGGACTTTTCCTTAAATTCTTCAAGCTTATGCAGAAGGTGGATTTTATTTTTAGAGGATATTTCTTCATTTTGAAATTGCGTAGCATACAAACGAATTAATTCACTATTAAATTGGAACCATAAATTTATATCACTAACTTGGGTCTTCACATGATTGTCTACCAATTGTTGCATATTGGGTAATATATAACGATAAATTGTGAATACAGAAATAGATGAGATACAAAGAATAGACGCAATCAACATCAAAAAAACACGATGGACAATAACATCATATAATCTTTTCATAGACTTATTTTAAGGTGTATCACAAAAAAACTGAAGTACTGATGTACCTCAGTTCAAAGTTTATTTACTTAGCGGCGTTTTCACCGGCGATACGACCAAACACAACAATGTCTGTAATCGCATTACCACCTAAACGATTGGTACCATGAACACCACCAGCCACCTCACCGGCTGCGAATAAGTGTTGAATTGCTTTTCCATCTTTATTTAAAACTTCTGCCTTTGAGTTAATCTTCACGCCACCCATTGTATGATGCGTGGCCGGGGCTACTTTTTGAATGTAGAAAGGTCCTTGCAAAATCGTACGTAATTTTCCCCCACGTTGTTGTTCCGGGTCACTACCTGCCTTCACATAGCCATTGTACGCTTCTAATGTTTTCTTTAATGTTGTGACATCAATCTTTGTCTTTTCAGCTAATTCTTCAATGCTGTTCGCTTCAAATAACAAAGCGGATTTCTTTAAGTTTTCAAATTCATTCTTGTGCATTTTGGTCATGTGACCATTCTTTTCGACTTCTTGACCCCATAATAGATAAGCATACTTACCCGGTTGAGCTAAGATAGCGTTGGAAATAACATCACGACGTCCCATATCATTCACAAATCGCTTACCTTCTTGGTTCACTAAGATACCACCATCAAAGCGAGCATTTGCGACATAAGAAATAATACCCGTTTGTGGATTGCAAGTTGGATAAACTTGAATTTGTTTCATATCCACTAAAGCGGCACCAATATCTTTCGCCATATTGATACCGTCACCGGAACTGGCTGAAATACAAGTTGTCTTGTATTTTTCATCGTAAGCTGGATTGTATTCTTTACGCATTGCAATATTTGAACCAAAACCACCAGAAGCTAAAACAACCGCTTTCTTCGCTATGAATCTCACTTCTTTACCGGCATTTTCAGCAATCACAGCAGTAATAACTCCCTTATCGTCCACCATCAACTTCTTAGCACTGGTGTTTTTGAAAATATCAACACCCTTATCCATCGCTAATTTTTCTAATTTAGACATCATTTCATAACCGGAATTACCAACCGGAATAACAGCACGAGCCACTGAATGACCACCAAATTGTTGCACACGGTCTTGGATGAAGTTCATTTTCACATCCTTTACCAACCATTGATAAGCATCTAAAGCCTTTGAAGACAACGTATCGACTAATTCTGGATTTCCTACATTATCACCACCTTTTAATGTGTCTTTCTTATAAAGTTCAACCGAATCAGTAATGCCCTTCTTTTTTTGTAAATCGGTACCCGGCACATTGATTCCACCACCGGATACTAACGTGTTACCACCAACTTGACTTGTTTTCTCTAAAACTAAAACTTTAGCCCCCTTAGCTCTTGCTTGAATAGCGGCGGTTAAACCGGCCCCACCAGCACCAATAACCACCACATCGTATTGGTATTCTTTTTCACTTAAAACTTGGTTAATGCTTTCTTTCGGCATTCCATCCACTGCTTCTTTCGTTAAACCAGCTTCTTTTAACGCATCCTTTAAGGCTCTTAACGTTGCTGCAGAACTAATCGTTGCACCAGTTGCTGTATCCAGATTTAAAGTTTGTTTCGCAATAACTTTATTCTTGATTTTTTCAATCGCTAAGCTGCCAATCCCTTTTGTTTCAACATTCTTCGTTGCATCAATGTCCTTAATCTTTCCATGAGCGACAGTTACCTTGACTTCTAATGGTCCATTATGACCCGTTGTACTGGCGGTGTAAGTGCCATCTTTTAGACTAGTCATTTTCTTTTGTGAACAACCGGCAACAGCCAAAGCTAATGTACAAGCAAGTGTTAAATTTAACACAGTCTTTCTAAACATCTTTTCTCCTCCTATTTTTATCTACTTCCATTATAGAAAAGACAAGGTTTAGGGTATTTATAATATCTTGATAAAATTTATAAATTTTCATAAAAAAACAGCATTCTTTCTTTAGCTAAGAAAACATCTTTATGATTGATTAGAATAAAAAAGATAGATTCCTAATCTATCTTTCCTGAATTCACGATTTAATCTCCTTAGACAACTAATCAATACCTAGTAAATCTTTTACTTTCGTAGCAATCGATTGTACTTGAACACCATAGATAATTTGGAAATTATTCTTGGCTTGAACCACCCCTAAAGCATGGAGTTCATTTTCCCAAATAGCACGGTCAAGGACTTTATCTGCGTCTTTGACTTCAACACGGAGTCGGGTTGCACAGTTTGTAACTGAGATGATGTTATTGTAGCCACCAAGTGCTTCAATTATTTTTTCTTCGAGGGTTAATTCTTTTCCTTCTACCTCGCGTACGGCTTGAATTTTTTGGTATTCTTTTTTAGAGATTAACTCCGCATCAGAACTTTTACGTCCCGGTGTATTCAGATTTAATTTTTGAATTGCGACTTTGAATACATAGTAGTAAACAGCAAAGGTTAATGGCAATAAGAAGATTAAACTCATCGCATGAACCTTATGTGGTTGGAATAGGTTCGGTATCATAAATAGCAATGCATTACCTACAATAGATATTTTGAACACCTCTGCAATCACATAAGCTAAACCACATAATGGTGCGTAGATGAAGAAATACAATTGCGGTGCCAAGAATAAAAATGTATATTCAATTGGTTCTGATATACCAACAAGAGCTAATGTCATAACCGCCGGTACAAGCAGTGCTGCAACTTTCTTTCTATTTTCCGGTTTTGCAAGTTTGTACATAGCATAAGCCGCCCCCGGCAAACCGGCCAATTGGAATAGGATTCTTCCTGAGGTAAAGTTTCTTATAAGATACCCGGTTGCTCCGGCACTGGCCGCTTGGGCATTCATGATGTTTTTAATTCCTTCATAGACCACTCCATCAACTTTCATCACGCCACCGACTGCTGAATATTCAATCGGGAAGGCAATAAGGTGATGTAAACCAAATGGTAATAACATTTTATCAACCGTACCAAAGACAAAAGTTCCAAATAAGCCGGATTTACCAATAAAATGAGTAATACTTGCAAGCCCTTTTGCGATAAACGGCCAAAGATAGTAGGTTCCTATCGCAAGGGGTATGGAGGCAAGGACAACCATAATAATGACCGTTTTGGTTCCTGCGAAAAAGCCAAGCATTGTAGGCAGTTCTGTATCCACAAAGCGGTTATGGATTTTCGCTGTGACAAGTCCCGTTACAATACCTGAGAAAATGCCCATGTTGTAAGTGAATATACCTAGTGAAGTTCCCCATAGGTTATTAAAGTTCATGGCTTCTAATTCTGTATAACCTTGACTGAGTAAGGCTTTGATACTGGTTGTTTCTGCTGTCCATCCTTGAAGGGCGGCGAAGTTTTTAATACCGGTCATATAGGATAAATAAAGTACGATACCTGCAAAGGCCGCCCAACCCTTTTCTTTTTTAGCGAGGGTAAATGCAATCGCTATAGCAAACCATACAGGTAAGTTATTCATAAACATAAAACCTAAACTCGTAATAAGACTAAATAAACCGTGTAAAACTGTTCCTTTTGTAAAAATATAATTCGTGAATGCGCTTCCAATACCCACAAAAAAACCGACAAGAACAAGTAAGATGATTGGTACCATCATTGCTCCTGAAAATGTTTGTAGTTTTGCTTGAAGTCTCTTCATGATATCCTCCCCTTTCGTTTATATTTTATGATTATGTATTTCGTTTCACAATTATTGATGTGCCATATCAATGGGGAAGCTTTTAAATTTCCAATAACAGCCTGATTGCTTCGACATATATAGCATACGCTTTTCTTAATGAGTCGATGGACATTTGTTCATTAGGCATATGTGGTTTCGGATCATCCCAAGGAAATGAGGCACCAAAAGCAACGCCGCAATCCATGACTCGGGCATAAGACGCACCACCTTTAGTTAAGACATCTGCCTTTTGTTTCATCACCGTCTCATAGGCTGTCTTAAGTTTTTGAATAAGTTCACTTTCTTCTGCGACATAGAGAGGTTGTTTTTCACGAATCACTTCATATTCAAAATCATAAAGTGATTTCATTACTTCAAGATTGCCGATAATCTCTTGCTTATTGGTGGATATCGGATATCGAAAATCAACATTTAAAATCACTTGGTCTTCATCACTATTTAAAGACATCAAACAAGCGCTTAGTTTTCCCATTGCGAAGTGTTCTGAATGGAATTTTGTGTTGTTTAAATAGGGATTATGATAAAAGAAATCTCTAATAAGCTTTGCCCAAGCTCTTTTAGCAATAGCTTGACCATCTAAATCATCCAATAATTTATCAATGGAATTATCCCCCCGTTGTGGGTTGCGTGATAATATTTTATCCCCTGTATAACTTTTATTATTAAACTTTAAATCATGGCAGATATAATTGACGATAGGGGTTGAACTTATTTTATCGTGGACTTCATTTTTAAACTTAAGTGAAAAGCAAATAATTCCTTTTTCGCCATTAACGATTGGAAAATTACCATCGGGAGAAAAGCCGAGCTCCGGTTGTGCGTGGTGTTGGAAGTAATACTCCATGCATTCCCAAGTTGTTTCTTCCGCACCGCCGGCAATGATTCGGACGCTTCTTTTAGGTTCTTGTGCCCTATCGTAGGCTTCTTTGGCTGCATAAAGTGCACATAACAAAGGACCTTTGTCATCATTAACACCTCTAGCAATTAACAAATCCCCTTCTCGGCTTAGTTGGAAAGGATCATGTCTCCATGCCTTTAAATCTGTCACTTCAACAACATCTAAATGCCCTAAAATGCCTAGTTCTCTTTCATTATCACCTAGTTGGGCATAGACGGCATAACCATCAACATCGCCTGTTTTAAATCCCAATCTTTCAGCGATTTCTAAATACGTATCCATTGCGTTTCTAATACCTTTACCAAAAGGGGCATTAGCTGTTCGGGTTGATAAATCGCGGATGGATCTTTGTGCGATTAGTTTTGTTAAGTCATCTAAAAATTCTTTTTCATTCATCAATATTCATCCTTTCCTGTGATATAGTTAAATTAATATTAGGAGGCTCTATGATACAACAATAGGAGGTTCTATGATGCAACAACGGCGCAAACAGTTACTCAATATTTTATGTGATCAAAACAATTACATTTCTAGTAGTCAATTAGCAGAGCAATTAGATGTTTCCAATAAAACCATCCGAAACGATTTAGACTTAATTGAGCCTTTTTTAGCCCAATATGGTATAACGCTAGAAAGAAAAACAGGGTATGGTATCCTACTTAATTGTAGTGAAAAACAGCAACATCAGTTAAAAATGCTCTTAGAGTCATACAATCAAGATTCTGATTTAAGCCCTAAAATAAGACAAGATGCGATTGCTTTAACGCTTTTAACTGAAACAAATTACAACATGGACAATCTTTCTGAACTTTTTTATATTTCAAAATCAAGTGTTTATAGTGATATTAAATCGATAGAAAAGTTATTTTTATATTACCATCTAACTTTACAAAGGTATGAAGATAAAACTTTTTATTTAAGTGGTAAAGAACGTGCCCTGCGCAATGCTATCTTTGATTTATTAGCCAAAGAACAGACCCTTCACATCCTTTTTAAAATTATTAAAAAAGAAAAAGGGGCTTGTAGTGGTGATTTTTTACATCCCGGTTTTGATATGACTGATGATGAGATTGCTTATCTTATTGAACATTTACCGGATTTCTCTTCTAAGTTTGATTCTATCAATAATTAT
This sequence comes from Bulleidia sp. zg-1013, assembly GCF_019798045.1. Classification (NCBI taxonomy): domain Bacteria; kingdom Bacillati; phylum Bacillota; class Erysipelotrichia; order Erysipelotrichales; family Erysipelotrichaceae; genus Bulleidia; species Bulleidia sp. zg-1013. The sequence continues at coordinate 67,711 of NZ_JAGXEX010000002.1, read as the reverse complement.
GCACACTTTATTATTAGAATTCTCGTCATGATGTCGCGTCAGAAATTTTCTCCCACTGTCGAGATTTCAGAGACCTTCAAATTAGCCCTGCAAGAAAAACCTTATCTTGACGTCGCAAGCCAAATCATTGCCCTTTTAGAAAAGATTCAGAAAACCGAGTATCATGAACATGAATACTATTATTTGCAAGTTTATTTGTTGGCCTATCTAAATACTAAAGAAGAGAATAATTATCAAGTGGAACAATTTGTCAATCAATTGATAGTCACTTGGACAAGCCTTTTACCCCATGCTTTTGTGGCAGATATGCAATTAATTCAAAATCTTTTAAATCACCTTAAACCAACAGCCATTCGCTTGGCACATGATATTATCATCCAAAATCCCCTTTTACCTGATATCGAGAAACAGTATAAAAATACGTTTCGCATTGTTAAAAGGAGCATTGCCATGATTAATGATCCTTTTTGGAATCAGCTGGAAGAAAATGAGATGAGTTTTTTAGCCCTTCATCTCGCTTCGGCGATTGAACGTTTTAAAAAACCACTACGGACAATTCTGATTTGTACGATTGCCCCTTCCGGCGGTCAATTACTCAAATATCGTTTAGAACATAGCATTCCGGAAATTAAGATAGAGAAAATTATTCCCTATAATGAATTTAAAGAAATGGAGCATGATGCTGATTTACTGATCATTAACTCTCAAGCAACAAAAGAGAATCAATATAAAACTCCTATACTTAGTATTAATGTACTTCCTTCTAAAGACGATCTTGATTATCTCAGAAATGAAATTTTGTATTACTACAATAAGAAAAACGATCCGGAAAACATCACTTAATCCGAGTCGTTTTTTCTATCGTTTTAACGATAATGCGTAACGAGATGAAACTCCAAAAGGAAACCGCAATATTACGATTGATGATACCGCTTAAAACAATAATGGTCGTATCAATCAAAGCAATCACTTTTGGCATAGCTAAGTTCCAATGAAAAAACGATTTAATTAAGGTTGCTAATAAATCAGTTCCACCTGTACTTGCCTTGTTTTTAATGGAAATGCTGATAGAAATTCCAATGAAAACACCTGCAATCAATGCCGACAAGGCAAATGCCAACATTGGAGAAAATTGACGCACTAAGTGTAATACATCCATTTTAGCCACAAGCCTCATCATCAATGAAGTCAATAGACTGATGCTTAAGGTTTTAATCCCAAAAGAGGCACCAAGTCGCAAAGAGCCGATAATGAATAATGGAATTGTAATACAGGGCACCATGTACTCTATGGGTAGCTTAATGATTCGTGCCAACACTAAAGCCAGTCCCGTTAAGCCCCCCGGCGCAAGATTATCAAAGACGAAAAAGAAGTTGACAGCAAGTGTGGTAAGTAAGGAAATCAAAATGATTGCTATCACTGTTTTCGCTTGCACTTGTATTTTATTCAAGATTGTATTTTTGGCTTGCCGCATCAATTACCCTACGACAATTTTTATAACCGGCTACTGGTCCTTGTGGATCTTTGAAAATAGCGGAAGATAAAACGATGACATCTGGATTACAGGCGATTAATTCATCCATGTTTTCTTGACGTAGACCACCATCAATTGCCAGTTCACAATCAGGATTTTTCTCATCAATCATAACGCGAGCTCTTTTGACAAGGTCGGTTACACTTCTTCGCCAGCCCCAATTGTCTTTACCATCCGTTTCATCAACACCATGGGTAACAATATGCAATCTATCAATATCGTAAATTGATTCTTCAACAAAGCATAGTGGTGTATAGCACCCCAAGGTTAAGCCGATTTTTAAATTCAATTCACGACACCAATTAATGATATACGCAAGCTGTGCACCAATAAAATGCTCCGCCGGAATGATGAGCATTTGAGCACCTGCTTCAGCAATTTGTTCAATAAACATACGATCCATTGTGACCGTATAGATATGACATTCAATGGGGGCTTTTGTATAAGGACGAATCCCGGCAATCACTTGGTGACCTCCCATTAATTTCATATTTTGTAAATCATGCATATCAGCGGCATCGGAGTGAATATAATCCGCTCCTGCATCGCTTACTTCTTTAACAATATCTGCAATATGCCCATAGTCAACATGGGCTAAACCGGCTGCAATTTTAATGTGTTTCATAATTGTCCCTCCATCGTTATTATAAGTTGTTTTTATGTTGATAGTATATATTTAGGTACTGTATTAATGCGGTAAGTTTAAAATCATGGCAATCGCTTTTGCAACTCCTTCATGACTATTATTTGAAACAATAGTATCCGCATATTCAAGTAAAAGTTTATCGCCATTACTCATCGCAAAACTACGTGCCGCTTTTTTAAATAAAGGCAAATCATTCATACCATCGCCAATGGCATAATAATGATTTTTCTGAAAGTGAAGAGCCTTATCCACCTGTTTACACGATATTTCCATACCCGCATCACCATACTCATAAACCTGTACAAAATCTTTCAGCGCTTGGGCATGCTTGTTTTGCTTAAGAATCACTACTTTTAAAATTTCACAAGACTTTATGTCTTCTATTTTATTGATTTGTTTTTTTGCCATTCCTTCATAAAAGAAACGTTCATCTTCATGGGTGTAATACACCGAATCCATTGATTTAAAAAAACAAGGTGCATTGTCATCGATCGTTTGATCAATCGCGATTAAATCTAAATAGGTAAGTGACACACTTTTGACCTTTTTTTCATTTTGACAATAAGCACCATTAAACGCCACGATGTTTAAGCGATCATCTAATTGTGCTTTGATTTTCATGACAAACGCATAGGGTCTACCAGAGCATAAATATATTTGATAACCGGCGTTTAGTGCCGTTTGGATTGCCTTTTGATTGGCTTGAGATACTTTTTTTTCATCATCCAGCAAAGTACCGTCTAAATCAATTGCAATGATTTTAGGCATTTTTAATGATGGTCCTCAGTGTCTTAGCATCAGCAAAAGGTAAATGTTCCATTACAGGATGGGCTAATATTTTTTCTAATGTTTCTTCCTGTTCAATAAAGTTCATTAAAGTATGATGAAGTTGAATTTGTTCTAAGAAGCCCACAATATTTTCATATAAATCTTCACTACCAAATACATAGTTTGAAATTGTTTGAAAAGCCGGTGTATTCTCTTTTTGACATGTTTGAATATAGGATGGATACAATGACGCAAGAATAGCACCATGAGCTCTATTTGTATAGCCCCCTATTACTTCAGCTAAAGGATGGGGAATTGAAGCGGCTGAATTAGATAAAGCACGACCTGCTACAAGAGAAGCAAGAGCCATCGCTTCTCTAAGTTCAAGATTATTAAGATTATTCATTAAAGCCGGTAATGTTTCAACAATCTTTTTCATCGCATGTAAAGCATCCTGTTGTGCCAATGGATTGGCATTCAAACTGACATAACTTTCAAAAGCATGCGTAAAAGCATCGAAGCCACTTTGGGCTGTTACTGAAGCGGGTAAGGTTAACATTAACTCCGGGTCAATAAGGGTTTCTTTAGCCCGTATTTGTGGATGGAAGATGCTTAATTTTTCATCACCATAAGTTAAAACAGCAGCCTGAGTGATTTCTGATCCTGTTCCTGATGTGGTTGGTGTAAGAATGAGTGGTAATACATCTTTGCGATCTTCATAATCGGTGTGGGGTGAGGTATACGTTGAAAATACATCCTGCCAATTAATATTGGTCTCTTTGGCAAGAAAAGAGATGGCTTTAGCACTATCCATCACACTGCCTCCACCTAAACCGAAGACAATGTCATAATCATTTTGTAACGTCAAGGCAACGCCTTCCATAACATTTTCAACACTTGGATTGGCTTGAATATTAGAAAACTCATCAAAACGAATATCTTGGTCTACTAAAGACGCTCTTACAATTTTATAGGCTGATTCTAAAAAAGGTTCGCCATTATTAATAAATAAACAGCGCTTTCCATAACGGGATACAAGTTTTCCAATTTCTGATAAGCTTCCTACTCCATAATTGACAATTGTTTTCTGTGAATATTTAAACATTATATGCCTCCTTCTATGCCTAATACTTCCAGAGCCATTTTATGATCCTCTTCAGGCGTTAGACCGGTGATTGTTAGTGCACCAACACACTGTTCATGTTCATTAAAGATGGGTACTGAACCGGGCGTTAAACAATAAAACTGTTCTTGCAGACCATACTTAAGATAAAATTTCGCTAAGTCACCCTGATTTTTTATACTTAAGTCTAAAGTGGATTGTTCAAATCGGATGCAAGTTTTGCGTTTTCTTTTAATCCAATTCCCTTTATCTAAGCTTAATTGAATGTCGCTATAATACAGAATTGTTTTACCATGTAAAAAAAGTTCATAGCCAATCACATTTTGCTCAGCACACAATCTTAATGCATAAGAAACACGTTCTATAAACTTTTTATCTACCACAAATTGTTTCATGATGACACCTCCACTATCACTTTATCATTTTCCCCGAATGACTTTTTTATTTGTGTTTCTCATTGATGTGGTAGCTTTTAAACGAAATGGATTTCATACAAATGAAAAGGACTGACTTCTTCTATATACAAGAAATCAATCCCTATGTACTAATAGATCGTATATTTATTTTAACGCCCAAGAAATTGGCTGCCTATCATCGTCGAATCAATCTAACTTTTCACTTAATACCTTTGCAAAACGCTTTGCGTCACTAACATCCTCTGTTGTTGGACAATCTGAGTGAAAAGGCATAAAGCTTTCATGACAACAAAAATGGCGATTAATCACTTCAATATTTTGTCTTTCAAGCAGCTCTTTTAATTCCGAATATGCCCTTTCTATAAAGGTTGCGGTTGAAAAAATAACCACTTTCTTTACTTGGTCAGGGTGAAGTGTTTTCACAAATTCTTTTACATTAGGATCCAAACCAAACCAATACACGGAAGCACCCAGAAATAGAATATCTGCCTTTAGGACAGGATGACTAACATCCAAAGCATCCACATGAATTTGTTGAGCCATTGCTTCGGCTAACTTTTTAATACTACCTGTCTTACTAAAATAACGAATCGCTAATACTTTCCGGTTCATGATTTTTTCCTCTTACTTTGACTATTATAAACTTACTTCAATTTTTGGAAAGAGGTATTTTTTAAATTTCCCAAATAAACTCTAGGAGAATTAAAATTATGATAAGTTTTGCGTGTGTATATATCACTGAGTTATTATTTCGCTTTTGAAGTTCTTATTCTCTCTAGTTATTTATGATGTATCGACATCACATCAATATCTCTCGTTTATGAAATCCTACCAAGGATGCTTAACTGGTTATAAAATCCCCTTTGAAAAGGCGACTTTAAATACCAGTTACCTTTCTTTTAGACCCTATTTTTTGCATAGCCAATAATAAAGCTCCCTCCAAAGGGGATTTCTTATAAGCACAATATTGGAAACCGGCTTCTTTTAATTCCTTAGTCAATGGTTCTATTATGAATTCTTTCGCATTTAATAAACCGCCTGTTAAGGACACAAAAACTTGTGTTTCATTAAAATGAAGTTGTCTTTTTAAAGCGACTGCATGTAACACAAGCTCCTTTGCGGCTAATTCATACAATTTGATAGCCTCTTCATCCTTTAACCTAGCGGCCTCTAATACCACCTTTTGAAAAGAAGCGGTATTTCTTCTATTTTGTAGAAAATGCTTTTCAATGACTTTCACAAAATCCCAATCTTCAACCAAGGAATAATACTGATAGCACAAATCATATAAAGCCCCTTTTTTTAAGCGACCATCGGCTTCCTTACAAAAAAGCTCTAGTCCTTTTTTAGCAATCCAATAACAACTTCCTTCATCACCAATTTGTTCTGACCAGCCACCTACTCTAGCTATTTTCCCCTTTTCATCCATTCCATAGGCAATGGAACCGGTTCCTGACACAATATTTATTCCGGGACAGCCATCTAAAGCTCCAAAATAAGCAACCACACCATCATTCACATAAATTTTGTTAGGAATCTTCAGACTTTCATTTAAAGCTCTTTCTATTGAATTATCTAATTCTCTATTTTCCCCATAACAAGGTAATCCAAAACAAATTGCCTCTACTTCTTCCATCGAAATTCCCGATGATTTCAACAAAGTTGCTATACCACTCTGTATAATTTCTTTACATGTTTCTATGCCATATTCATGATAATTAATACTCGAAAGCTCTATATAAGACAAAATAATTCCATCTTTTTTAGAAAGAGCAAAAGCCGTTTTAGTTCCACCACCATCTACTCCCATTACATAGCTTTCTTTCATTTTTCCAAACCTTTCTTTTCAAACGTTTTTACATCTATATGCAAAAGCGAACAAGCATTTCTATAATAGATATCCTTTAATGCTTCATCCGACAAGGAAATTCCATAAATGGAAAATCTTCCTTGGTCCGGTTTTTCCCCTTCTGGCTGATACGGAAAATATTCATCATCCGTTTCCAAAAACCGAAACATAACCTTCTGCAATCTCAAGTCTGTTGGAAGAGAATCGGTCCCATATAAAATACGCTTGGAGTACTTGGTAAAAAACCTTTTGGCAGAATATGGAACTCGTCCCACCTCTGCCGCTCTAGCCGCTATATCCACAAACATATTAGGATACTTATCCAATTGTTCCGCTACCCAAGCTAAATTTTCTGCATAACTGCCCATATGGGCAATCACAAACTTAGTCTTCGGATGCTCTTGAATCATTTTCTCTTGCATAGCCATCAATTCTTCAAAGCTAGGATATTTAGAGCGATCTGAAAAATTCCATTCTGGATTTTTAATTAATTCTTCATACCTTTCATTGGTGCCGCTTAAAGGTCTGAAAAAGGCAATTGGATCCGCTATATGCACTAGCATTGGAATATCCAATTCAGCCGCCGTTTCATAAATAACATTTAATTTAGGATTATCCATTCGAATCCCTTTGTATAAAGTAATATTCTTCCATAATTTAATTCCCCTAGCTCCTTGGGCATAGGACTCTAAAATGCTATTTCGGGTCATTTCCGGAAAATAAGGAGAATCAAACTCTGTAAAATCAATCCCCATAAAGGTTGTAATTCTATTTTTATAATTCCCGATTTTCTCGTTCATTTTAACTAGTTCTTCCCCAAAAAAACCATCTAAATTGACAGAATGTTTAATATTCAAGGAATCTAGTTCAGCACAAAAAGTTTCGGTATCATACAAAGAATCATACTGATCTTTCAACAATAGTTTTCCCATATGAGTATGAAAGTCGATAACAGGGTATTTCGCTTGATCAATCTTTGTTTTTTTGACAACCGCCTCGCTGATAGGATTAAATTGTTCTAATGAAATCATAAAAGTGAACCTCCTGAATCTAAATCAAATAAGTGTATTTTATTTAAGTCAAAAGCCACCGATAAATTTTGTGTATTCTTATCTAAAATCCTTAATGGAGCTCTAATGATGAGTGTTTGCCCTTGAATATCTCCATGAAGGATATATTCATGCCCCAGCATTTCCTTTACGTGAATTTTAAAATCAAAAACCGCACTCGGAAATGTACATTTAACAATATCTTCCACATAAATATCTTCCGGTCTTATTCCCACCACCAAAGGTTTTCCCTTATATTCTTTTAAACTCGCTAACATGAATTCTGGTATATCAAAATTCATTGTTCCATCTATCAAGAACTGTTTTCCATCAAATATCCCTTCCAAAAAATTGATTTGTGGACTACCTAAAAAGCCGGCAACGAAACGATTAACCGGTTTTTCATAAACTTCTTCCGGGGAACCCACTTGCTGAATATAGCCATCTTTCATCACAACAATTTTATCCGCCATTGTCATCGCTTCTGTTTGATCATGCGTTACATAAATGGTGGTTGCCTTAATTTTTTTGTGGAGCTCAATCAGCTCTGTTCGCATTTGGATTCTTAATTTAGCATCCAAATTACTTAATGGTTCATCCATAAGATAAACCTTAGCGTCTCGTACAATTGCTCTTCCTAAAGCGACACGTTGACGCTGCCCACCAGATAATTGTTTTGGCTTTCGTTCTAAATATTCTTCGATACCCAAAATTTTTGCGGTTTCATGCACTTTTTGTTCTATCACTTCCTTTGGAACTTTATTGTTTTCTAAGGAAAAAGATAAATTTTTATAAACGGTCATATGAGGATATAAAGCATAGTTTTGAAAAACCATGGCAACATGTCTCTTTTTCGCTTCCACTTCATTGACCTTTTTACCATCAATCCACAATTCTCCTGCACTAATATCTTCCAAACCGGCAATCATTCTCAAGGTCGTTGTTTTACCACAACCTGAAGGTCCAACAAAAACAACAAATTCTTGATCTTGGATATCCAAATTAAAATCATGAACCACATGTGTCTTATTGTTATAAACTTTATTGATATCTTTTAATTTTACATTGACCATTATCACATTCCTCCTTTTATTTCATACCACTCATGGTAATGCCTTTAATAAATTGATTTTGGAAAAGAATAAAAATAGCAGAAGCGGGAATCATAATCAAAGAAGCGGCCGCCATCGTTGCTGACAAGTCGGACATATGTTGTGCACTGAAAAAGGATAACGCTAATGGTAATGTCATATTCTTTGCTGAATTTAGCATAATCAGTGGAGTTAAATAATCATTCCAAAGAGCTAAAAAGGTAAAAATCGCTAAACTACCAATGGCCGGCTTAATCGATGGTAATACAATTTTAAAATAGATTTTTAAGTCAGACGCATTGTCCAACATAGCGCTTTCAAACAATTCTTTCGGCAAGTCATCAATATATTGCTTACAAAGGAAAATGCCAAAGGCATTGAAAAAAGTAGGCACAATGAGGGCAATTAATTTATCATACCAGCCCAATGTGGAAATCAACAGAAAATTAGGAATCATCATAGCCGTTGCCGGTACCATCATCGTTAACAGGATGATATAAAACATTGTTTTCCTTAACTTAAATCGATATTTAGAAAGCACAAAGCCTATGATAGAACTAGTAAATAAAATAACTACGGTGTCGATAATCGTAATGAATAAACTATTCAAAAGCCATCTAAAAAATGGTGATTTTGTCAGAACTTTGATATATCCGGCCAACGTAAATTTTGTGGGTAATAAATGCTGTGGTTCTAACAAAATTTCGGATGTCGATTTAAAAGAATTTGAAAGCATCCAAAAATATGGTGCTAAAAAAAGTAGAGAAAAAACCACCAAACAAACAATACGAATCATTTTTGATATTTTTATATCTTTTTTCATAAGTTAATACTCCCAATCCACTTGTGTTTTCTTTTGTTCAATGAAAGATAAAATCATGATGATGATGAAAAGAACGAGTGAAACAGCCGAGGCATATCCCATATCTTTATGTTCAAAAGCTGTTTTGTAAATATATCGGGAAAGAACCAAACCGGAATTTTTTGAACCATCTTTCAAAATCAAAACAGAAAATTGAGCAAACATTTGAAAATGACTAATTAAAGTCTGCACCAACACAAATTGAAAAGTCCGACCCAATAGAGGTAAAGTGATTTTAAAAAATTTTCTAAATTCACTAGTATTATCTAAATCACTGGCCTCATAAATGTGATTTGGAATACCATCCATCCCGGCTGAAAATAAAATAATGTTATATCCCACATCCACCCAAAGAGTATAGACAATAACCGAAATCATTAATACATTAGAATCCCCGAGCCAATTAACACTTCCCAGACCAAGCGCATTTAATCCCATGTTTAATAGTCCTGTATCCGTTGGAAAAATCGATCTTGAAAAAACAACTGATGTGGCAACGACCGGTGCAATACATGGTAAGAAAAAAATCATACGAAATAGACTTCTTACTTTATTGGATTTAAAACGACTAATAAAATACGCTAAAGCTAAAGAAAGACAGATATTTAAGAAAACCGTCCCAAAAACAAAAACAAATGTATTTTTCATAGCCACTAGGAATTCTTTATCTTTTAATAACTTTACAAAATTTTCAAAGCCAACAAAAGCATTGTTATCACGCAAGGGATTATAGTTGAAAAAGGAGATGGCTAAACCTATTCCAATTGGAATCACAATGAAAATGAACATAAATACAACCGTTGGTATTATCACGGAATAAATAAATTTTTTATTTTTCATAAGTCCTTCTATCTACTGATAAAATTGGCAAGGATAGATTCCTTGCCAATTGCTTATTTCTTCTTCAGAAAAGCATTCGCTTTTTTATTTAATTCTTTCAGTGCTTCCTCTATCGTCTTATATTCATTTGAACAATATTTAACAAAAGTATCATTCACAACCTCTTTCAAACGATCGGTATTGAAGCGACCAATGAATTGAGAATTATCCAAAATATCTAATAACACTTTTGTATAAGGCATTTCCTTTTGATAAGATGCACTTTGAGAAATTTCTTTTTGGGCAGGAATTTGAGTACAACGAATATTTAATTTTTCCATTACTTTTGGTTGATAAACATATTCAATAAACTTCTGAGCGGCCGCCGCTTCCTTTGATTTTGCATTAATAGCTAAGGACCATCCCGTTTCAGCCGCAAATCGGTGTTGATTGGTATACCAAGGAACCCCAACATAATCAAAGTCTTTTCCTAATTTAAGATTAAAAGATTGAATCCCTTCTGAAACAATCCATGGTCCTCGAGGAACCATCATTGCTCGTTTGGCATATAATTGTTGATAACCCTCTAAATTACCTCCGCCAGTCAGCCCCTCTAAATTTGTTACTTTATCTTCTTTCACCAATTTAGCTAATTCTGCAAAGGATTTTTTGGCTTCTGCAGTCTCGAAATTAAAAGCTGTGCCATCTTCATTGATATAAGCTCCCTTTTGTTGAAGAATAAAGGACAAGAAATAATAAGATACGGAATCCCAGTTAACAAAATCAAACCCTTTTACTTTAAATTTATTCCCATCTTTTCTAGTTCCTTTAATAGCTGTTTGTTTTAATTCTTCCCAAGTTTTCGGCACTTTCAAACCAGCTTCTTTTAATAGATGAAGATTAACCACCATACCTCCATTTTCAATATTAAACTCAATCGGTACAGCATATAATTTATTTTTATGCACCAAAGCACCATAAGTTGCTGGATAACATTCTTTTTTCACTTTTTCAGCAAATTCTTTTGGGATTTCTTTTAAAGCTCCTGTTGGCGCAAAATCCAGGGCCCAACCACCCCACAACTCATAGATATCAGCACCTCCTTCTTTATTAATCAAAGAAGTTTGTACCTTCGATTCAAAATCATTATAAGGAAATGTTTCCAATTCTACACGAATATTTGGATTTTCTTTTTCAAAATTCGCTATGATATCCTTATACGCATTATTCCAAGGTTCATTTTGATGAGCCCACATCTTCAAAACGACTTTTTTATCGGATTTTTGGCTTGTGCTGGAACTCTTAGAACATCCGGCAATATTGACTAAGAAAAGTATTGCCATAATGGCACTAATTATTTTTTTCATGTACTTTCTCCATATCGATTGTTAGTGTTTTAAAATAAGATAAGTATTCTTTATTTTGATTTAACATTTCTTGAACCATCTCTTTCACTTCTGTCATACTACATACCGCAGCTGTCAAAGGATCATATAAACAAGCTTGATAAACAAGATTTGGATCTCCATTTATGGCTGCCTTCACTGCCAATTCTTCAATCATGGCAGAGTTATTCACTAAGATGGATAAGTGGTCTGGAAGGGTGACTTGTTTAATTGGTGTGATACCTTCTTTGGTAGCGACCACCGGAACTTCCACACAAGCTCCTTCTTTTAAATTCGTTACCAAATTATGATTTTTTAAATTGCCATTGAAGAAAAATGGTGTTTGATCGCCAAAAATAGCATTAAAGATATTGGAGGCATATTCTTGACCTCTCTCTAGCTCGACATCACTTGAATTTAACCATTCTTGATATTCCTTTTCCCAAGTGTCTTCTCTACCTAAATATTCATCCAGAATATACGCATGAGCTCCCGGATTCCAACCTGTTCCATGCGTACAATACTTTTCAATTAAATCAGGACGTTTTCTAAACCAAGATACATATTCAGAATTATGACCGGAAGATTCTGTCACAAAATAACCAAGATTTTTAAACATTTCAATTCGGACCGGTTCTTCATTAGCAATTTCTTCTCGCTGAATCGCTTTGTAGATATCCGGGTAAGCATCTTTGCCATCGACCTTATATTCCAAATAGAAAGCTTGATGGTTAATCCCGGCACAGGTATATTCCACCTTCTTATCACTCGCGCCAATCCATCTTGCCAGCATTTCCGCCGTTCCTTGAACACTATGACATAAGCCTGTAATATTCATCTTACTCATGGACTGTAGATAGCTAACCAACATTGCCATTGGATTTGTATAATTTAAAATAACAGCATTCGGACAAACTTCTTCGGCATCACGAATGATATCCAAGATGACCGGAGCTGTTCTTAAAAAGCGGAAAATCCCGGAAGGACCACGTGTATCACCAACACAGACATCCACACCATATTTTTTTGGAATTTCAATGTCGTGACGCCAAACATCCACGCCACCTTGTAAAATGGTAATCAAAACACCATCGGCCTTTTTTAAGGCTTCCCTTCGATCTAATGTTCCAACCACTTTGGCAGGATATTTCCCTGCATCAATTATTTTTTGAACCCCTTTCACTGCATACTTTAAACGAATTGGATTGATGTCCATCATGTAAAGTTCGCAGTCTCGAAATGCTTCAAAGGTCAAAATGTCGCGAACCAGATCTTTTGTAAAATCAAGAGAACCGGCTCCAATAAAAGCAAACTTTTTCATTTCCTCCTCCTATGTTTAGTAAACATTATATTTGTTTACTTTCTATAATTGAATTATATTCTGAAGTTTTTTCTTTGTAAAGGCTTACAGCAAAAAATAATGACTTTTTATTGAAATAAATGATAGAAAGAGTTAAAATTGTTTAGTAAATATTTCACAAGGAGAAAAAATGACCACTATTAGAGCTATAGCAAAAAAATTAAATCTATCCCCCGCTACTGTTTCTAGGGTTTTAAAAGAAGACCCTGCTTTTAAGATTTCCAACGAAACCAAAGAAAAAATTTTGCAAACCGTGCAGGAATTAGGCTATAAACCAAGAAAATACAACAACAAACAATCAATTCATATTGGAATACTCATGTCTCTTACTTACACCTATGGAGATTCTTTCTTTTATGATATTTTGGCAGGTATACAAGAATACTGTTCCAAGCATGATGTCGTCATTTCTCTGATTGCCAATTACGAGCAATTTCATGACAATTATTCTCATATTGAAAATCAGTTAAAACAACTCGATGGACTCATTGTTACAGATTTGCCCAATCAAAGAGAAGAATTTCTATCTAGTCTACACTGTAAGTTTGTTTTCATTGATCATTTTGTACCTGGTTACGCAAACATTGGTTACGATAAAGTTCATGCTAATCAACTCATTATGAATCATTTATTTCAAAGTCATTATCAAAAAATTGCCTATATCGGGGGCACAAGCGATGATAATTATTATCATCCTATTCGCTTAATGGTCTATAAAAACGCCTTAGATGTTCATGGAATCAATTTTGATTCAAGTTATCTATTTGATTGCCAATGGAATGCAGAAATATGTGCTGAAAAGGTTGATGAATTGCTGGAACGACATCCGGATGTTGAAGCTATCTTTGCCGGATCAGACGCCCTAGCAACCACCGTTATTTCAAGATTAAAAGAACTTGGAAAAAATTGTCCTGATGATATTGCTGTCGTTGGTTTCAACAACAATCCCCTTTCCGCCAATTTTGACCCACCTATAACAACCGTTGACTTACCATCCAAACAAATGGGATATGAAGGAGCTAAGTTATTATCCAAACAAATCAAAACCAATACGCAATATAACTATCAACTTCTTCTCCCTGTTGAATTGATCGTTCGACAATCCACAAAAAAAGAATAAAAAATGAAGTGAACCCCCAAAAATCGGATAAGCAATTAAAGGAGATTTACTTTTTATTATGGCAAAACTTACGAGAAAACAGAAAATAAAAATCTATCACAAAAGAAACTGTTAAATCTCTATCAAGCATGAAAAAAGGTGTTTTTCTTTTAACACCTAAATTCCCCAAATAAACCAAGTGAATAGACCGCCACCAATGACAGCTACTAAGGTAAACGGGATACCAATCTTCATAAAATCTTTCGTGCCAACCTCATAACCGGCACGATTTAAGATACCAATACCGGTGATATTTGCGGTAGCTCCAATCGGTGTTAAATTACCACCTAAAGTAGATCCGATCAATAAGCCAAAATAAAGAAGCGTTGGTTGAATACCCATATTCATGGCAATACCTTGCACCACCGGTAACATTGTCGCTACATAAGGAATATTATCCACAAAAGCTGAAAGCACAACCGATACTACCAATATCAAAACATACATCAATAGAACAGAATGACCGCCAATCTTCACAAAAAGCTTCGCAATCTCCGTAATCACACCAGCATCAGTAATACCTTGAATGACAATAAACAAGCCGGTCAATAGTAATAAAGTCTTAACATCAATCGCTTTCATCACCAATAAAGCATTTTCTTTCTTTTTACGAATAAGCACTTCATATAACAATCCAAATAATGCAAATCCTACGCAAATCATACCATTGGTTAATTCTGGTTTATTTTCAAATTGAGAAGCGAAAATCAAAGAAGCAACCATCCCCATTAACAAACCACTAGGCACCAAATTCATTACCTTCGTTTCCACTTGAACCGATACTTTTTCATTTTCTTTCCGAAACAAGAACAATAAAACAGGTATTGTTAATAAAGCCCCTATTTCTGTTGAAAAAGCAATCGATAGTCGACCTTGATAAAAGAAAAAATCATTAAAACTCATATGGGCATAAGCACCTAATAAAATAGAAGTTGTGTCCCCCACCAAAGTCGCCGCTCCTTGTAAATTAGAAGAGACTGAAATGGAAATAATAATTGGGATTGGATTGATATTTAGCTTCTTAGAAACCGATAAACCAATTGGTGCTAACATCAATAAAGTCGCTACATTATCGACAAAGGCACTCACGATTCCCGCAAATAAACTTAATACAATCACTGCCCATTTCACATTTGGTGTCATCTGAAGTAACTTTTCCGCCATCAACATTGGCATTTGCGACTGAATAAATAATTCAACAACCATCATCGTTCCCGCTAGCATCAAAATCACATTCCGGTTGATTGCCCCGAGAACATGAGAAATTGGTAAGATTCCCACTAACACAAAAAGAACAGCCGCCCCTAAGGCAATATAAGGGCGATAGTTCGGCAAAAATAAAAGTAAGCCATACATGACAATAAAAATTCCAAGAGCCAGTGCCATAAATTCTCCTCTTTCGACATTCTAATATCTTAACACTTTCAGTATAATAGTAGAAATGAATATCCAAGTTTCTAAAACATTAGATGCCTTTTTTAATCGTTGTCTAGCCCATATCCAACAAGACTATAAAGCTGATTTTTTGGCTTATCATGTAACCGAAGCTGGCGAAAGAAAGGTTCAAAAACTACTCCAAGAAGCTAACTTTGCGGAATTTCAAGGTCCTAAGAAAGAATGGCCCTCTCTTTTTCTATCCACAAAAGAATGGGAAAATAATCCCTATCACCGGCAGATTCACTTAGATTATGTTAAAGATGAACATTTCTCTTTCAAGAAAGAAAAGACAGCCGGTTTTGAATTATTCAATAGTGATGAAATTCAAAAAGATCCGCAACGGGAATTAAACGATTGGATGAAATTAAGAGCCATGGATCAACACTTTGAAACTCTTTATCTCTATCAAGACGATAAGGATTGGATGATGGATGCTCCAAGTGAATACAATACTAATTATCGCCCTGCTCAAAAAGCTCATGGAAAAGTACTTACCTTCGGTTTGGGAATTGGCTATTTCCTATGGTTTGCTTTGGATAATCCAAAGGTTAAAGAAATTACCGTAATTGAAAAAAGTGAAGCTGTTCTTTCGATGTTTCAGCGCTTTCTTTACCCACAATTCCCACAAACAAAAAAAGTTCATTTTATGTTAGGTGATGCTTTTGATTATTTTAATGAAGAATATCTAAATTCGTTTAATTATGTGTACACGGATATTTGGCAATCTCCACAGGACGGTTTATTTCTAATCGAAAAATTATTGGAACAAGTTGATCTTCCTTTAGAGAAAGGCGATTTTTGGATTGAAGAAAGTTGCTATGAAGTCATGTGGACACTTAGCTTCTGGTATTTTTATTCCTTATACACAGGACAAGATTTTCAAATGAGTGAATCCTATCAGTCTTTATACAAAAAAATCCAACTGTATTACAGTCGGATTGATGAAACATTAGAGGAAGAAAAAATCAAATTTTATATCTATGACACCCAAACCATTCGTCATATTCTACACCAACCATGGCAAGAATAACTTCGCTAGGGATAAGAATATAAAGAAACCCAATACATCCGTAGCCGTCGTCAAAAAGATACTGGAAGCAACCGCCGGATCAGCTCCCAGTTTTTTTAATAATACCGGAACCGCAAAACCAAATACCCCACCAACAATTAAATTACCAATCATTGCGATAAAGATAATCAATGCTAAATAGAAATTGTGATAAATTATCCATACCGCAATACCGGTAACCAAGCCATTGATAGCACCATTGATGATACCAAGAAGTATTTCTTTATTAAAAGATTGGAAGTGTTTCTTAAAGCTAATCTCTTCCGTAGCAATGGCTCTAACCATAATGGATTGTGTCTGACTGCCGGAATTGCCTCCCATTCCTGTCACAATCGTCATAATGGAACTAAGGGCAACGACTTGAGCAATCGTATTCTCAAACATCTTAACTGTCATAGAAGCTAAAAAGGCTGTCGCTAAATTAATCAATAACCATGGTAAGCGTAAGCGAACCGATTCCCATAAGGTTGTATCTAAACTTTCTTCCTTTGATACACCCCCTAATTCCAAGATGTCTTCGTTATACTCTTCAATCATGACATCAATGACATCATCGACGGTAATAATGCCTAAAATCACATTATGTTTATTCACCACAGGAATCGCATTTAAGTCATATTTAGAAACCAAACGAGCTACTTCTTCTTGGTCCATTTCCGGTGGAACAGAAATCACATTTCCTTTTGCAAAACTGGAAATCAAATCCCCTTTTGGTGCTGTTAAGAAATTACGTAAATCAGCTGTTCCTATTAGTTGACCACGAGAATTAACGACATAAATGGTTTCAATCACTTCTGTTTTTGGGGCAATTTCACGAATTTTATGCAAGCCTTCTGCGACCGGTAAATCACTTTTCAAAGCAATATAAGCAGTGGTCATAATACCACCCGCTGAATCTTCTGGATATTCCAACAAACGCGAGATGATGCTTCGATCTCCTTTGTGCATCTTATTGATAAAATTCTTTCTTTTTCCAATAGGCATTTCACCAATCAAATCAACAATATCGTCCTTTTGCATGTAACTCAAAACATCCATCACATCCTCTAAAGGAATATTATCAATAATACGCATCCCCAATTCTTCATCGGATTGTTCCAGAATAAGCGCAATATCTTGCACATTTAGAAGTGAAAGAAGCTTCCATATTTCTTCATCTTCTAACTCTTTAGCACAATGAGCAATATCCACCGCATTGATTTCATGTATATATTCCGAAAGGGAAGCAGCTTCTGAATGATCAATCATCTCTCTAAGTTGTCTGACACTCATTTCTTCCATGAATTCATCCATCTTATCTACCTCCTTCATGCTTTTTTATTATATCAACTCAAGTCCTTTTTTACATGAAAAAAGCCAGGGTTTTTACCTGACTTCTCGTGATGGGGAAGATGGGACTCGAACCCACACGCTGTCTCCAACACAGGATTTTAAGTCCTGTGCGTCTACCATTCCGCCACTTCCCCAAGAGGTTCCTGCCGGAGTCGGACCGGCGCTCGCTGAGTTGCAGTCAGCTGCCTTACCACTTGGCTAAGGAACCGTTACTTATTTAAGTTGCTTTAATATATTACCGAATATTTCTTTTCTTTGCAAGACATAAATTGAAAAACTTTATATAACAGTCTAGGATTGTCAAAACTTCATTTTACCCGAACCTCCTGCTTTGGAAAGGTGATGATAAGAGTGTTTTGTGGTAAAATAAACAGCAGGCATGCTCATCTCTTTCTATACTTATTTTGCGACTTAGTATATCCGATGAGCATGTCTTTTTTTGTTACACTTCATTTTACAACGGAGTGTTTTTATTTTTGTAAAATTGTAATATTTATTTTTTTATTTATATTCTTCAACTGTCTTTTTTTCTATATTAAATATTTTTAAAGCTGATTTTCTAAGTTTGTCTTTCTCTTCGTCTGATTTTTTGAAGTCGTTGTTGTATAATGTTCCTTCCCAGCTTCCATACATTGGGTTTGGTAACATGATGAATTTATCTCCCCATTCTTTAGCATTTTCTTTAACGAAATTATCTCTTCCTTGTAGAGAGCCATCTTTTGGAGTTGCGAAGTCGTGTAAGTTATCCCCAACTAACATAACAATTTTGTGTGTTTCTTCAACTTTCTTTCTTCTAGCGTCTTTCCCTTTTTCTCCCTTAGCTTTTAACATTAGATTTGCATCGGACTGTAAAGGAAGTTTCTTTTCTATAAGATTTTTCTTAGTAGCTTCAAATTCAGTTTCAGCATTCCTATCTGTTACATAGAAAATTCCAACACCGTTTTTGTTAGCAAAATCTAAAAATTCTTTTGCGCCATAAACAACATCAGCTTTTCCATACATAACCCATTCGTGCCATCCTTCCGGATATGCTTTGCCATTAACGGCATAATGTGCTTGAATTGGTGAGTTATCCAATACAGTTTCGTCTAAGTCAAGAACAACTGCTAATTTTTTGTTTGATTTATTATTTTTGATTTTTTCTTCTAATGATTTAATAGCAGCATTATATCCTTGAGTATAAAGTGCCTTGGCTTCAGCAGAAGTTTGATACCAAGCAACAGCCATCATTCCCTGAGCAGGTAATTTAACGCCGTCTTTCTTTTCTTGAGTTGCAACTGGTTGCTTAGGCGCTTCTGTTGCCTTTTTAGCAGGTGTTGAACAAGCAGTTAATAATAACAGTGCAGATAGTATTAAAATAGACTTTTTCTTAAACATAATATCCTCCTAAATTTATTACAATCTTACAAAGACATTATATCGTATCCTATTTTTGTTAATCAATATATTCATGCTTATAATAGCCTAAGGTGTTTTTCAATATGTAAGAATTCAAGCAATATGAAGCATCGTTGAAGATAAGGTTTAAACCACTTATTTAAAAGATTAAATCTACTTTTACTTAATGATGTATCACTTATATCATAATATCTGGAACTAGATTCTTTGCGTCGACAAATAAGCTGACTTTCATTTCTAAAGCCTATTCCCATCTCATCTAATTTGAACTTCTATTTAATGACAGTCCACAAGATTTATTCTATATATTTCAATAAATCATCTATCGCTAATTGATAACTCTGAAATCCTTCTCCTTGAATTTGTTTTAAACAATAAGGTTTGATGTATGAAATTTTTCGGAATTCTTCTCTTTCATCTACTTTAGAAAGATGGACCTCGATAACGGGAAGCGGTGAAATGGCTTTGATGGCATCGGCTAACGCAATCGAGCTATGGGTATAACCGGCCGGATTAATAACAATACCATCCACTTTTTTAAAATAAGCTTCTTGAAGCCAATCAATGATTTGACCTTCATGATTGGACTGAAAAAACTCCAATTGAACCTTTGGATTATCTTTCAATAATTGTTTCTCTAAATCCTTCAGACTTTTTCTTCCATAGATTTCTTTTTCACGAATACCCAACATATTTAAATTTGGTCCATTGATAATCCAAATGGTTTTCATTCTTTTTCCTCCACTCTAACGCCCAGTTTCTTTAAATCATTAAAGAATTGCGGATAACTTTTTTGCACGGCTTCGCTACCTTGAATCATAGTATGGTTAGTTAAAGTAGCCAATACCGACAAAGCCATCACAATGCGATGATCCTGATGACCATATAACACTTGATTTGGTTTTAACCTTCCCCCGGTAATAAAAGCATCATTTGCATAGACTTCCATTTCAATCCCAAGCTTCTCTAGTTCCTCTTTCATGGCTTGAACACGATCGCTTTCTTTCATACGTAAGCGGTGAATATTCTTAAAGTGACTTCTACCCTCTAATTGTGAAGCAACCGCCATTAAGATAGGCGCAAGATCCGGACAATCTTCTACATCGAAAAAGGAAGCTTGCCTTGTTTCAAGCTGTTTTAAAAATTCGATTATTTTAAAATCGGCTTGCTTGGAATGGTTATTTAAATTTTCAATATGAATATCTTTATTCTGTAAAAAGGCTAGCGCAAATAGAAAAGCGGCGGAACTATAATCCCCTTCAACTCCATAATCAAAGGCTTGATAGTTTTGATTACCTTCTATGAAATAACAATTTCCTTGTTTCTCAACCTTAATTTTCGCTAAGCGAAGCATATCTAAAGTCATTTCAACGTAATCTTTTGAAACCAACTTTCCTTTTATCTCCAAGCTGGAATTTCCATCTAATAACGGTAACGCAAATAAAAGACCGGTGATGAATTGTGAAGAAATACCACCATCCACCACATAATGACCCGCTTGAATGGGTCCTTTTACTAGAATTGAATAAGCTTCTTTTTGGAAGAGAAAGTCTTTTTCTTTCGCCAGTTTTTCATAAACCATTTGTCCTCTTTCTAAAAGTCGTTTCGTACCGGTGAATTCAATTGGTGAATTACCTGTCAAAGCCAAAGGAATTAAGAAACGAAGTGTTGAAGCACTTTCATGACAATCTAGTACTAATTTATCTTGTAGATGAAAATTAGATTGCACAAAGATTTGAGTTCCATCTTGTCGAAATGAAACACCCAAGCCTCTTAAACAAGCCATAGTTGCCTGAATATCTTGATTATCCGAAAGATTTTGAATGCTGGAAACCCCTTTGGCTAAAGAGGTCGCTATTAAAGCACGGTGACCATAAGACTTAGAAGTCGGTACCTTTAAACTTATTTCTTGCCCATTAAAATGTTCAATACAAACGGAAGTCATAATTCACGCCCTATCGCCTTCGCAACCAATTTTGCTTTTGGAACCAACTCTTTTAACTTTTCCGGTTTTAAGGATTGCGCTCCATCAGACCACGCTTTCTCTGGATTATCATGAGCTTCTATCAACAAGCCATCCGCCCCTGCCGCAATGGATGCCAACGATACCGCTTCAATTAATTTCCAATCCCCTGTCGCATGCGATGGGTCAATCACAATTGGTAAATGCGTTCTTTGTTTAATAATAGGAACCACCGCTAAATCCATGGTGTTTCGCGTATACTTTTCAAAACCACGAATACCTCGTTCACACAAAATCACATTTGGATTACCGGATGAAAGAATATATTCGGCTGACATAATCCACTCTTCAATCGTGGCTGACAAAGCTCTTTTTAATAAAATTGGTTTCTTCGTGCGACCAACCGCTTTCAATAAATCATAGTTTTGCATATTTCGCGCGCCAATTTGAATGATGTCCACATTTTCAACAAATTCCTCTAATTTATCACTCGACATTAATTCTGAAATAATAGGCAATCCTGTTTTTTCTTTCGCTTTTTTCATGGCTAAGATACCTTCATAGCCCAAACCCTGAAAGGAATAAGGCGATGTTCTAGGTTTGTATGCGCCACCTCTTAAAACCGAAGCACCACACTCTTTCACCGCTGTACCAATACGAATAATTTGTTCTTCACTTTCCACAGAACAAGGACCCGCCATTAAAACAATCTTTTCTTGACCGCCAATCTTGAAATCAGCCACTTGAACAAGAGAATCTTCCGGATGAAAAGCACGGTTAGCCAATTTATAAGGGACTGAAATACGACGCACCACTTCTACCCAAGGACTTGCTTTAATGGAACTTTCATCTAAGGAAGCTGTATCACCTGTCAAACCGAAGATATAGAATTCATCGGCCGGTATTTCATGCACCTGTAAACCAAGGCTTTCAAAATGCGCTCGCATTTTTCCCATTTCTTCTCTTGGCATTTCTTTTTTCATCGTTATAATCATTTTATTTTCTCCTTCAAGCGAAAGATGGTTTCCGCTATGGATGAATTATTATCTAATTCTATATCCGCATATTTCGCATACAATTCTTTTCTTTCCGCATAAATTTGATATAGTTTTTTCTTCGATGGATAAAGTGGACGATGATTATCTAAAATCATTTTATCCACATCCCGTTTCACCCAAATAAGAATACCATTGGCTCTTAAGTAAGTCATCGCTTCTTCATTCAAAACAATTCCCCCACCTGTCGCAATGACTTGGTGATTGGATAACGCTAATTCTTTCGCTACTTCTAATTCTTTTTTCCGAAAATAAACTTCTCCTTTTTCTTGAAAAAGACAATTTATGGAAAGACCTTCTCTTTTTTCAATGATAGCATCCATATCCAAAGCCTCTTTATTAAAGGCTTTTGCGATGGTGCTTTTGCCGGAAGTTGCCATACCAATGAAAACAATATTCCTTTGTTCAAAACAAAGCGCCTTTAAACAAGATTGAATTTGTTTTTCATTTATGTCCACACCAAAAAAGATTTCATCCGCCTTAGCAGCTTGACGAACCAACATTTCTAAACCACTCATGGAGGGGCAAGGAGCTTCTTGCAATAACTTCGTACGCATTGGATTAGCGATAACATCCACCAACCATTCAACTTTTGAAAAATCCAAATACTTAGTTAAGCTTTCATTTAATCTTGGAAACATGCCCACTGGTGTACAGTTCACAATGGCTTGGTAATCCATATCCTTAATTTCTTCATAAGCAATCGCGTTGTCTTTTTTGCTTCGAGAAACCGGTTGAACCACAGCTCCTTCTTTTTTTAATACATAACGAATTGCCTTAGAAACGCCACCTGTTCCTAAAACTAAAACCCTTTTCTTCTTTGCCTTAAAACCATGGACTTTTAAACAATCCGCAAAAGCCGAAGCATCGGTATTATAGCCAATACAATGATGAATGGTATTCACAGCCCCTATTTCTTTCGCTTCTTTACTTAAACTTTTTAAAAGAGATAGAACTTTTTCTTTATACGGTATAGTCACATTCAAACTATCTTCTTCTTGGATAAAAGAAGCCAACTCTTGTTCGGAAATATCCCATAATTGATACTCTTTATTTAAGAAAAAATGATGGATAAAAGAAGACATGGAGTGATGTAAGGGATGACCTATTAAACCTAATCGTGCCATAGACATTCCTGTTCTCGTTTCATATAGGCGTTTAAAATCACAAAAGCAGTCATAGCGTCAACGACCACTCTTGCCCGATGAATGATGGCCGGATCGTGTCTTCCTCGGATGGCAAGCCTTGTGTTCTTTTTGTTTGCTAAATCAATCGTATCTTGCGATAAGCCAATCGATGATGTTGGTTTTACAACGGTATGGAATATCAATGGCATTCCATTTGAAATACCACCATTGATACCGCCATTGTGGTTGGTCTTTGTTTTAACAGCACCATTATCATAGTACAAAGCATCGTTGATTTCTGAACCTTTGTATTTTGTAAAATCAAAACCTAAGCCAAATGAAATTCCTTTAATAGCGGGGATAGAAAATAAAGACTTCGATAATTCACTTTCTAAACCATCAAACAACGGATTCCCTAAGCCAAGTGGTAGACCAATGACAACCGTCTCTAAAATACCCCCAAGAGAATTCTTTTCTTCTTTTGTTTCTAAAATCAATTCTTGCATGGATTTTGAAATAGAGCTATCTAAAACCGGAAAATCCAATTGACTTAACACTTGAATATCTTCCTTATACACCTGAAATGGTCGATCTTGAAGATTATATAGTTGTTCAATATGACTGCCAATATAAATTCCCTTATCTTCCAATAATTTCTGACAAAGCGCTCCGGCAACGACAAAAATAGCGGTTAAACGACCACTAAACATATTTCCACCCGCCATATTCATATAACCAAAATACTTTTCATAGGCCACATAGTCGGCGTGCGATGGTCTTGGTTTATTTAATTCATAATCCTTGGATTGTGCATTCTTATTTTCCAGCACAAACGAAATCGCCGTTCCCTCGGTATAACCATGATGAATACCTGATAAAAAGACAGGTCGATCTTCTTCTTGACGAGCCGTTGAGATAGAGCTCTTCGCCTTTCTTAACTTTAATTTATCTTGAATGTAGTCAAGCGGTAATAAAATACCTGCTGGAATACCTTCTAAAACACCACCCAGCTTAGTTCCATGACTTTCCCCGAAAACCGTTAGACGAATTATTTCACCGATATGGTTGGACATACGACCATCCTTTCTAATTCCGAAAATGAAATGGTTTGAATTGTGGCTTCCCCTAGTTGTTTAACCAAAACAATGGAAATGCCGGCAGAATTGACTTTTTTATCTTGTTCCATATAAGGTAAGAGTTTTTCACGATTGACTTCATAGTGAATCGGACAATTCATTTTCTTTAAAACACGTTGAAGCCTTGTTTTTAATGGTTCTTCTAACATTTCCAGCATACCCAGACCAACCGCTTCGCCATGCAATAATTTTCCTTTCGCATAAGCTTCATAAGCGTGTCCCCATGTATGTCCGAAATTTAAAATCATTCTTAATCCAAGTTCTTTTTCATCTTTCTCAACAATTTTCTTTTTAACAAATAGACTTTTTTCGATAATATCTTCCATCACCCATTCATCTTGTTCAAAGAGTTGAAATAAACTGGAATCCGCAATCAAACCGGCTTTTAAAGCCTCTATTAAGCCATTATAAACTTGTCTTACCGGTAATGTCTTTAAAACCAAAGGATCGATAAGAACCAACTCCGGTTGATAGAATGTTCCCACTACATTTTTATAGCCTTCTAAATCAATCGCTGTTTTTCCACCAATTGAAGAATCCACCATGGATAAAGTGGTTGTGGGTATTTGAATATAGGCAATTCCACGTCGATAAGTACTCGCTACAAAACCGGCTAAATCACCAACAACCCCACCCCCTAAAGCCAATATCATATCCTTGCGTGTTACCTTTAAGGACACAAGTTTCTTTAAAAGAAAAGAATATGTTTCTAAGGATTTATGTTTTTCTCCTTGTTCAAATTCAATTAGAGCGGTATTTGATAATTGGTCTAATATCAAATCTTTCCATTTCTTTGGAACACCTGTATCGCTAATGATGATGTACCTTTTTTGTGTATTTAGATAGGTATTTAAATGAGCAAGCAATCCATCTTCCAGATAAATAGAATAGCTCTTATTTGGGATTTTAACATCTATTTTCTTCATTTCTTTCTCCTATCAGCACACCAAAAAAATAGCGATGTTTACTGAATTATGATAACTTTCTTCCGGCTTTCTTTCAATTGTTTCTATCGTCTTAGAGAAATGAAAAAGAGCCCGGGCATTGGCTCTTCTCATGTTGTTGATTAGTCTTTTTCGGAAATTGCTTCGACTGGGCAAACGGGAATGCATGAGAAACAAGAAATACAGGTGTTTTCATCGCATTCGGATTTTCCATCTTCATCTAAGCTTAAAGCTCCTACGGGGCAAGTGTCAACACAAGCTCCACAACCAATACAAGTATCTTTATCAACTGTCACCGGCATGAATAAATCCTCCTCGTAATTTGATTGTACAACTGACAAGCCATGTTAGAAAAGACTAACTTCTTACAAAAGAAAAAGGCTGAAAAATCAGCCTCTATTTAATCTTTAAAACATGTTCCTTAGCATGAACTAAATCGGTAATCATATGGCAATAAGGGGTTGGAATACCTAAGGCATCACCTTTCTTCGCTACTGCTCCATTGATGTAATCAATTTCCGTTAGACGATGATTTTGAACTAAATCTTGATGCATAGATGGATAGTGACCGGCCGCCACAACGGATGTATGCATCACATAATCCTTAATCGCCTGTTCATCCAGTTCAACACCGGTCGCTTCGCCAACTGCTACAAATTCATGAATGATTGTATTGACAACCCTTAGTGCTTCTTCACTTGCAAAGAATTCACCAATGGTACAATCTAACAAAGCACAAGTGGAGTTCATCGTTCCATTAACACAAGCTTTACGCCAAATAGATGGAACCACATCTTTATCATAAGTAACCTTCAAACCGGCTTCATTCATTAAGTCCACAAAAGCTTTCGCTTCTGCTTCTCCCTTTGGATCAATGGATTGTAAGTTAACCGAACCGGTGGAGGTTAATAAAGCCGTTCCCGGTCCCTTTAGACCAGCTGTCCAAACCGTAACACCCATCAAAATATCTTTTTCCGGGATATACTTTTTAATCACATCCTCATGTCCTAAACCATTTAGTAAGCACAGAACCTTTGTTTTATCCGTGATAATTCCTTTTAAGCTTTGTAGCATATTTTCCAGCTGCATTGCTTTTGTGAATAAGATGATGAAATCGGCTTTTTGTGTCGCTTCCTCCGGTTTCATAATTGGAATACGAACACAATCTTCTTGATCACCAACAATCTTTAAACCATTTTCTTGAATGGCTTTAATATGATCTTCCCACTTATCTAATAAAATAACTTCTTTACCTGCTTTAAATAATTGATAACCAAAGCGACATCCCATCGCACCTGAACCGGCAATATACGTTAACATTTTTTATCCTTCTTTCTATAATTGATTAACCTTTAAACACGAATATTTCTTTCTTATACAGATGTAGCATATCCCCTAACACTTTGTCAACGATATAGCCAACTGCGAAAGGAACCACAATCCAAGCCACTAACATCATCCACACATTCACTGAACCGGCGTTTAAAGCCGCTAATGGTGAAACTAATCCAACAAAACCGAATCCTGCTGAACTAGGTGTACCAACCATTCCTAAAAGAGGAACTGTTAAGGAACTAATCGCCGCCGTTGTCGCAACCGGCAAAGCCATAATTGGATTGGTTAGGAAATTAGGCATCATCATCTTCATACCACCTAAAGCAATGGCTGTAGGAACGCCAGGTTTATTTACTTTTAAGGTTGCCCACACCAACAAAGCCGCCGCACTAGCAACGCCCATACCGGCCGCCGCTGAGGACATACCATTTAAACCAATGGCTAAACCAATTGCAACAGTCGAGATTGGCGAAATGATAATGATAGAGAATGAAATTGAAATAAGAATACTCATTAAGATTGGTTGTAGAGTGGTAAAGGAATTAATACCTTTACCAATTAAGGTTGTAATCATGGAAACATAAGGTAATGTAAGTGTTCCAATCCAACCTACACCAAAACCAACAATAATTGGTAAGAGAACTAAGTTCAATGAACCTAGTTTTGGACTAACGGCTTTGATCACCAAAACAGCCAAAGCCGCTATCAACATGGTATTAATAACATCACCAATACCGGCCAATTGGAACAAACCAACTTCCTTACCGGCCGCCATAGCCGTCACATACTTCCAAGCTCCCGAAGCAATGTAGGTCGTTCCACCTAATGTAGCGGACTGAATAGCATTCATCTTAAATTGCATACCAATCAAGAAACCAGCCATAATTGGTGTAAAGAATTGGAATACGGTTACAATATGTAGCCAATCCGCAACCAATGGATTTGACGCAAATGGCTTTAGAAATGTTGCTAAAATCGCATTTGGAATTAAAGCCACTACAATCGCAATAGTTGTCCCATTTAAGATTTTAAGAATAAATGAACCAACTGTTTCTTTTTGAACAGCTTTTTCAGACATACGAATCTACCTCCTAATTATGTGAACGATTTCACTTTATATATTTATATTAGCTCCTCCATCCTTAAATTCAAGTAAAAAAATTTCAAAATCCCATCAAATTCCCATCTTTTTTTCTTTTATTGTTTGAAATTTTAAATTTTTTTCACTTTCCCTTTTACTTTAAAGAATAAAATAATTCAAAAAAGCAGTATTTTGAGCCTTTTAAATTTGTTTTTATTTCATTCTTTCATGAACTTTAAATTTTTTTACATTTTTCATTTTTAATCCATCTTTCCTAATTTTTCTTTTTCAACAGCCATTGAATACCCTTTAGAATTCTTGCCTCCGGATCTTGAAAATGCCCACCTTCATTCCATTCAAATGTAGTTTCAATTCCTCTTTGTTTTAAAACACCATAAATTTCTTTCGTACATATTTCAACTTCAGCCATCCGATTATTCTTAGATTGTGCTTCTTTATTGCCTAAACTAAAATAAACCTTTTTGGCATAAACAGTATTTTGTTTCAAATAAGACACAAAGTTATCGTACCAAAGCGATGCTGATACTGATAAAACAGCTTGAAAGCTGGTTGATTGTATCGAACTATATAAAGCAAATAAACCGGCTAAGGAATACCCGCCAATCCAACGTTGTGAAAAAGAAATTCCTTTTTCAATATCCAATCGTTCCTTTTCAAAGGCTTCTAAGAAATTAGACGCATGACCTTTGAAATCATCTGCCTTTTTAAACAGCTTTTCACTTGGCCAAGGGCTTAAATCCCCGTTCCAATCAAATTCATCTATCATCACCAAATGAATTTGTGCAACAAAGTTTGTGTTGGCGTACATTTCTTCAAAAGCCAATCGCTCTTTTGTTTCCATAAATAGATACAAAATAGGTTTTTGTTCTTGTAAGTTTCCGTATAAATGCATTTTCATAGTCTACCTCTTGTTATTATTATATGAAAAAAGAGCTGTTTCTAGCTCAATTTTGTTAGTTCCTTATTTTGATAATTCTTTCATTTTGGGTAAAACAGTTAGTGCTTTTACAACGCCGTCTTCATAACTTAAATCAGAAGCTGAAATTCTTACCAACTCATCCCCATTGACGATAATCACATAATTACCTAGAAACCATCGTACTCTTCTAACTGGTACCTTATAGTAATCAGCAATAAACTTTGCCTTAGCTTCCATTTCTTCTTCGGTATCAATTTTATCTTTGATTTCATAACCATGGTTAACTTTATACTTCAAAAACGCAACCACTTCTTTCGCTGTAACACCATTAAAATAACCTTGCTTTTCCATAGCAATGATGTCATTGATACTAATCGCATGATAATGGGAATCATGTAACCAGTAGAAATACTTACCATTTTTATCTGGTGTTTGAATACCAAAGACAGCCAAGCCATCTGTAACCATTCCATAATGCGTCATTTTTTGTAGGTTCTTAGATAGAACTTTTTCTACCTTTTTATCAAACCTTTCTTTCACATCCTCATAAGTGAATTTATCTTTATCTTTAATTTCCGGTTGTTTCTCGGGTTTGGTTTCATTCGGAATATATTCTGCCTTAGGGAACATAGCCTTTGGATTTTCCTTTGTGATACCAATTTCTTTGCCATTTTCATACACATGAAAATGGTCACCATGGTCAACAATCTTTGTGATATTTTTACCCTTTAAATCCGATAAACGCAAAACACCGACAATTGGTCCCATTTCTTTATCTTGATTAGGAACACTTGGCTTTGGTAAAAGCGCCTTTGGGTTTTTTGGCTTATTGGTAGGAT
Organism: Bulleidia sp. zg-1013; assembly: GCF_019798045.1. Classification (NCBI taxonomy): domain Bacteria; kingdom Bacillati; phylum Bacillota; class Erysipelotrichia; order Erysipelotrichales; family Erysipelotrichaceae; genus Bulleidia; species Bulleidia sp. zg-1013. Next base: position 37,994 of record NZ_JAGXEX010000002.1, on the reverse strand, counting down.
GGTCCGCATGATTTCCCTTGTATTCACCATATTTAGCGTTTGGATAAAAGGGACGAGGATCTTGGTGGGTGATGAATTCTCCACCATCTGTTGTGTAAATATGATAGTGATCGCCATGTTTTAGAATCTTATACACCGATGGTTTAGAATCTAAATTTGGCATAGAATGACTTGGTTTTTTAGGATGATGAGAACCTTCATACTTAGTAATCTTAATTTTCTTAAATAGTGAAGATGGATTTTGGTAAGTTAAATATTCTTTACCATCCGCTGTATACACATGCCAATGATTACCATGAACCTTGATAGACACCACTTTCTTTGTTTTTAACTGCTTTAACGTGATAACTGGAATTAAATCCAAATGATTAGCATCCTTTAAATGAGATGGATTCGTGTAAGTAATATGTTCTTTACCATCTTTGGTATAAACATGCCAATGATCCCCATGTTTTACAATTTTGGTAATGTTGGATTTTTGGATGTTTGTGTCATCCACTAAGACCGTTGTCGTCGTATCTTTTTCATAGGTTGTGACTTTTGTTTCCACAACTTCTTTCTTTTCAGGCTCTGTTTTAGAAACCGGCTTTTGCGTTAAAGTGCACGCACTTAAAGAAAGAATAGTCAAAATAGCCATACTTGATTTTTTAACAATAGAATTCATGTTTCTTCCTTTTTTACTTTCTTTTAATAAACATTGCGATGATTAAGAAAGCCACCGCGATTAACACAATCACGGATCCCGGTTTCAAATCGGCATAGTAAGAAACCAACAATCCTAAGTAAACAAACAAAAATGATAAACCAATGGATAAGAATAAGGTCGCCTTATAAGTGCGTGCAAATTGCATCGCACAGATGACCGGTATAACCAACAAGGAGGACACAATCAAAGAGCCAATGGTTTTCGCAGAAATAGAAATCGCAATTGCACTTAAGAAGGTGAATACAAAATTCACAAACTTCGCATTGACTCCTAAAATTGGAGCCGCCTTTGCGTCAAAGACGCTTAAATACAATTGATCGTATATCCATCGATAAAGGACAATCACCAGTATTGATATTCCTATAACCAAATAAAACTCATCATCCGAAATGGTTACGATTGACCCAAACAAATAGGAATTAATGGAATTACTATTTCCTGTAAAACCGGAGAAGATACCGGCTAAGCCAATTGCGGCGGCCAGAATAATCACCGTTGATATTTCTTGATAAGACTTTAATTTTTGTTGAATAAACTCGATGCTGAGACCAGCTATCACACAGGCAACAATAGCTCCTAATAAAGGATTAATTCCTAAGCACAAACCAATCGCAACACCCGCTAAAGAAGAATGTGCCAAGGTATCACCCATCATGGATAGACGCTTTAATAGAATTGGTAAGCCTATGCAAGGTAAGATAATCGCTAATAAAGTTCCCGCAAGGAAGGCTCTTTGCATGAATTCATAGCTTAACAAATCAAGCATACTGAACCTCCTCACATTGTCCATTCACAATTTTTAAAACTCGATCAACATGACTTTGCACATCCTGAAGATGATGCGTAACCATTAAAATGGTTCTGCCTTCTTTCCTCAATTGTTCAAGCATTTGATAGAGTTCTTCCGAAAAGACTTGGTCTACCCCTGTGGTTGGTTCATCCAGAAGGATGAATTTTGCGTTCTTAATCAACGCCAACAAAATAGCTACTCTTTGAAGCTGACCGCCGGATAATTCACTTAATGTCTTATTGCCCTGTTCTTCTAAGTTAACCAGCTTCAAATAGGATGAATCATCTTTTCCTTTTTTTAAATAACGCAAATGAACTTTAACCACTTCGCTAACAGTTGTTGGAAAGTGGCGATAATTCATGACGGAATTTTGCGAGATATAAGCGATATCTTCATAGTGATTCTTCTCTTGCACCAAATCCCCAAATAAGCGAATTTCACCCTCTTGGGCTTTTAGATTGCCTAGGATTAGATTGAGCAAAGTACTCTTTCCAGCCCCATTTTCTCCAACCATCGCAACGAACTCACCTTCATTTATGCCACTATTTAAATGGCGCAAAATCCATTCTTTGTTGTCATAGGTATAGCCTACATTGGATAGCTGAAGAATTTTATTCATGAAATGATTTCACCAAATTTTCTAAGTTCTTTTCCATCAATCCAAGATACCCTAGTTTCTCTTCTTCGCTTGTTACACTTTCTAAGGTATAAAGAACATCGGTACGAACACCCGTTTCTTTTGCTAAGGTTTCCGCTACTTTTGGTGTTGCCTTACCTTCAAAGAAAATCACTTTGATTTTATGACTCTTCACAAAATCCGCCAATGTTTTTAACTGTTTCGCTGTTGGTTCTTCCTCCGGAGAAATACCCGCAACCGCAACTTGTTTTAAACCATAATCCCTTGCTAAGTAGTTAAAGGCAGAATGAGATACCACAAAATATTTCTCCGAATTAGCCGGTAATTTCGCTAATTCTGTCTTAAATTTTTCATCTAATTTCTTAAATTCAGCTAAAGACTTCTCTAAGTTTTTCTTATAAAAATCTTTATTTTCTGAATCTAGTTGTGATACTTTTTCATAAATGCTTTGTAATTCAACCATCGCATTTTTTATACTTAACCAAGTGTGTGGATTCACATGATGTTCTTCTTTATGTTCGTCCTTATGCTTTTCTTTCTTATCATGGTCATGGTTCGCTTTTGCTTCAAGAAGCGTTAAGCCATTCGATAAATCAAGAAACTTCTTATCTTCTTTTACCGTTTTTTTAAGACTATCCATAAAGGATTCCATCCCTGCCCCATTATAAACAATCAAATCAGCCTTTGAAATTTCAGCCATATCCTTGGTTTGAAGTTCATAATCATGAGGCTCTTGATCCCCTCTGATAATTTGATGGACTTCCATCTTATCGCCAACGATACGCTTCGTTAAATCCCGCACTGGATAAAAGGTCGTATAAATGACTTTCTTCTTTTGTTTTGCTTCACGTGTCGTTGCTTTTCTCGAACATCCAGCCAATCCCAAAGTTGAAACCAAGAAAACAGCCAATAGTTTTTTAATCAGATGGTTCATTTTTTCCTCTCTTTCCCTAATCTAATAGTTGAATGAAATGAATTCAATATCACAAATATACTCATCTATGTTTCACTCGTCAAGCCTTATTATTCAAAAAGATAAAATCTATTAAAAATAACGATAAAATAAGGCTTTTCAATGCTTTGATTGTTCATTTGAATGAATATTCACGCAAGTGTTATCTACCTTTATAGTTGAATTATTGCTCAATTATTATGTGATTATAAATGCGATAATATTCAAATGTTATTTCCTGAGATAAATCAGATTAAATCCGAACTTTTCTTGAACATACCCTAACTAATCTTATAATAATAAAAGGAAAGGGATATTTATCTATTTATGCAATTACTTGTTCATATTACAAATCACGAAGAAAGTATTTCTCCCATTTTAGCGAAAATGATGGAAGCCGGCTTCCATGGTGCTAGTGTCTTGGACTGTGAAGGGATGTTAGCGAATTTAAACAATTCCAATGCCGTAAGTGAACTATCTATGTTCGGCGGCTTACGTCAATTCCTAAATCCGGAACGCCCTCAAAACAAGCTCATTATGGTTGTTCTCAAAGATGAACAAATCCAAAAAGGAATTGAAATCATTCATCAAATTTCCGGTGACTTAAAATTACCAAATAGTGGGGTTCTATTCTGTGTACCTGTCACTAGATGGGAAGGGGTAAGCGATTGATGAGTATTACCTTTCATCTTGGTTTAGCCATTTTAACCGGATTACTATTAACCCTACTCACTAAAAAAGCTCAATTACCAAATGTAACAGCGTATATTCTTATTGGCGTATTGATTGGCCCTCATCTTTTACAATTTATCAACCATGATATCTTATCGTCTTTAGGAGTCATTCCCGAAGTGGCTTTGGGATTTATCGCTTTTTCCATTGGTGATGAATTTGAATTGAAAGCTTTAAAGGCGATTGGAAAACCGGCTTTAATAATCACTCTTTTTGAAGCCTTAGGGGCAGTTCTTATTGTGGATACAATCACTTTATTATTAGGCTTTCCACCAGCGGAATGTCTTATCCTTGGCGCACTGGCCGCTTCAACAGCCCCTGCCGCCACTTTGATGATTATTCGCCAATACAAAGCAGATGGTCCTTTAACAAGAATGTTACTACCCGTTGTGGCGGCGGATGACGCAATTGGTTTAATCGCTTATTCTATTTCTATTTCCATTGCCGTTGGCATGGTTAACCACCAAAGTTTCTCTTTTATAAGTACCATTTTATTACCAATCGCAAAGGTACTTGGTTCTTTAGTCCTAGGAATTGTTTTAGGCATTTGTCTATCATTCTTACATCGCTATTTCCAAGTGGTTATGAACCGAATGTCCCTATGTGTTAGTTTTGTACTAATGGCTTGTGCTTTAGCGAAATACCTTGGCTTAAGCGATTTATTAGTCTGCATGGCTTTGGGTTCTGCTTATGTGAATACTCGAAAAGATGCTCAAAAAGTATTGCTGTCCATCAATGATTGGACTTACCCTCTTTTCATTCTTTTCTTTGTTTTATCGGGAGCTGAATTAGATTTAGCCGCTTTACCAAAAGTTGGTGTTTTAGGCGTTCTTTACATCGTACTTCGTTTTGGTGGAAAGTGGTTGGGATCTTATCTTGGTTCTGGTTTATCAAAACAACCATCTGTCATTAAAAACTACATTGGCTTTGCCCTTATGCCTCAAGCCGGAGTAGCCATTGGTTTAGCTACTTTAGTCATCAAAGATATGCCGGGAGAAATTGGTAAGGAAATTCAAACTATTATTCTTTCCGCCACTTTAGTCTATGAACTAATTGGACCATTAGCGGCTAAGTTTGCTTTGAAACAAGCAAATGAAATCCATGTTTAATATAAAAACAATGTCCTCAAAAGACATTGTTTTTTAGTGTATACCTACTTAGCTTCTTCTAAATAAGAAATCTTTTTACCCATTTTCTTAGCGTAAGCAATTTCTGATTTTGTACTATCGCCGATATAACCATTTTTATTAATCACAAAGATTTCATCCGCCATATCAATTTTTCTTTTATGCATATCATCTAACATTTCTTTGGTTTTCGTCAAAGTACCCTCATCCATCTTTTCCCAAACCTCATTATCACCAGAATGACCAAATAAGCCAACACTAATCACAATCTTACCAGCTAAAGTAAGATTCTTTTGTACTTGCATAAATTCATCTTTGAAACGAGTACTTCCACATAATGTGACAACCTGATATTTTCCTACCATACCATCCTCCTATTAACCAATATGTTTTGGTAAGTTGATTGGAACCACCTTCTTTTCTTCTTCTAGTCTTAATGAAATGTCCGGATACCAAGCCGGTCTTGATAATAAACTTGTTTTCTTTTGGATCCATCGGACAAGCCAAAATGGTGCTGTTACTTGCACAATAATCAACAATAACGTATAAGCAGGTCCTAACACATTAAATAATGTTTCTAAGAAAGTTCCTTCAAAAGGAGTGGAAATAAACATAAAGTTCGTATCTAAAAAGATATTCAAAATCCAACTCACCACACAAAAGGCAGACACATAAAGAGCATATAAATCAAAGTCTTGTTTCTGAATTTTAAAATAGCCGCTTCGATTCATCAATATACCAATATAAACCATGCAACCATGATAGAAAAAACTATGTACACATAAGAAATGCAAAGCTGGATAGAGTAATAAAGAAGAACTTGGATACAACAAGAAACAACTTCCACCAACCAAACTACCTGTCGCTAAAAACACTTCTCCACAATATTTCCATGTGCCTTGACCATATATCATCAACCAGCCGGCATAGATACAAATGGTGCAATAGTACATTGGTACCCAAGCCGTTAAAATAGTCGCATTGCCAATACGGAAGTTAAAGTATATTTTTATAATTTCTAAAATAGTCAATAAAACAATTAAATTATGAATGATGTTTTCAATTTGCTTATAAGGTAACTGTAAAGTTTTCTTTAATGCTATGGTAACACCAATAATTGTCATTGCAAGTAACAGCCAATGCCCCCAAGAAAACATACCGGCAGCCTCATAAGTTCCTCTTGGTGCCACAAACATTCCCCAACATTTCATTAAAAATTCCATCATTTCATATCCTCAATTCTAAGCTTCCGATCATGAACAACTGCTTGCCATTCAATCTTTTTACGGAATAAATTCAAGACAATCAGTAATATAAACAAAAAGATAAACCCCGGAAAAAAAACCATTCCTTTCCAAAGTTCTACCAGCTTTGAGCCATTCTTTCGAATCGCAAAAGACCATACTATCAGCATCAAGCCATAGGCTACTAACAAAATCCAAAGAATGGATTTCCCTAACCACCGGGCAAAGCCGGCTTGTAAAAAATACATTCCAATTACTATCGCAAAAAATAAAACCACGATTAATGGGAAAACCAATATCACCACCATATCCAAGCAACTTAAAGAACGATGAATCACCGTTTCTTTTAATAATTGCCAAGTATATTTTCGCATACATTGTAATTGCCCAAACACCCAACGTTTTAATTGAATCCAAGCGGTTTTTAGCTTAGCCGGATATTCATCATAAACAAAAGCTTCATGCACATAACCAATCTTTTCACCATGTAGTAGAGCTATCGTGCTTAATTCAATATCTTCGGTCAATAATTCAGCCGAAAAACCATAGTCTTTTAAGAAAGATTTTTCCATCATCCAAGCTGTACCATTTAAAGAAGCACTATGTCCTTCTTGCACGTGAGCATGATTAAACACCATATTTTGTAAAATATAGAACACTTCATAACAAGAGGTTAACCAATTATCCTGAACATTTTTACCTGTTCTTCTACCTTGGTATAGTCGGTAACCTTGTCCATAAGCGCGGTTCATATTCTCTAAAAAATGAGCATCAACTAAATTGTCTGCATCAAAAATAATATAAGCTTCTATCTCTTGATTGGTAACTAATTTTTCAAAAGCCACTTTTAATACATCCGCTTTAGAATGCACCGGGCGATCCATACTAATCCTCTTCGCCCCTTTACTTAAAGCAATCTCTTCAGTACGGTCTTGGCTATTATTGACCAAGACATAAATATCATAAGCCTCCTTTGGATAATTCTGTTTTTGAAGTGATTCAATCAAGGGACCAATCACCACTTCTTCATTCCGAGCCGGAATTAAAAGAGCAAAATGGTGATATATTTCTGTCTTTGGATAAACTCTAAAAGCCTTTCCTAAGGAAATGAAAAAGGTATATAGAAAATACAACAACACAGCTAGTACGATTATCCAAAATATCATTTTCTTTCCTTTCTAGTCTTCTTTAAGACCAATCTCTTTTTGTACAATTTGAATATAAGTTTGTAAAAAATGAATGGCTGCTAAACGATCTTTTTCATCCACCTTCGCAAAGGATCGTCTTTCTGCCTTCAGTACCGGTCGAACAATGGATTCACCGAACTTTTTTCCTTCTTCGGTTAGTCGAATAACTTTTTTCTGCTTATTTTTAATGTCTACTTCTAAACTGATTTGCCCTTTCGATACCATTCGATTGACAATCGAGTGAATGGTTTGTTTGGATAAAGACCACATCGACACAAGCTCTTGTTGGCGAACTGCTTCATCAGAAGTAATTAAGGTATACCATACCCAAAATTCATTTTCGGATATACCGGTTTGGGAAACAGCGCTTCGATAAATCCCCATGATCTCCTTAATACTATGATTCATGATAGACAGTTGTTCTTGTATCTTTTTATCCATATCTTCCCCTATTGTACACGTCCATATTAGTCTGATTTCGGACTATAGTCAATAATAACCTCATCTCTGAGGTTATTGTTCTAAAAAGGAGTGTTCATATTGAATTCCTTTTTCAACTTGTTTACGTGCCTCTAAACCAACACATCTTTCAATAATCGCTAAAGCAAAATCAATGGTAGCTCCCATTCCTCTTCCGGTGATTATATTGCCATCTTGAGCAATTAAACTTTGTTGGTACTCACCAGCAAAACGTTCTTCCTCAAAGCCTGGATAGCAAGTATACTTCTTGCCTTTTAATAAACCCAGATGACCTAAAATAGAAGGTGCCGCACAAATGGCGCAAATGAATCTTCCTTGTTCAAAGTGTTTTTGAATCGCCTTTTTTAATTCTTCATTGGCTTCCAAATTCATAGTCCCCACCTTTCCCCCAGGCATAATTAGAATATCGTATTCCTCTATCTTTGTTTCTTGGAATAAAACATTGGCTTGAACCGCTACTTTATGCGAACTTTCAACCTTTAAATTCTCATTCATGGATACCATATCAATACACATACCGGCTCTTCTTAATAAATCAACGGTAATTAAGGCTTCACATGTTTCAAAGCCATCGGCTAAAAAAATAGCTGTTTTCATATCCATTCCTCCTTTGTATTTATTATTTATCTTGCAAAGCTATTTTTTCAAGTGCATTATTCTAACAAACAAGAAAACAGACCTAAAGCGGATGAAGAAGAGAGGGTATGATTTATCTTTATTGACTGATATTCTAAACCTTCCGGCAACTGGAAAGCCATTGCCGGAAAAGAATAAAGACCATACTTTAACCGGAAATTTCAAAGAGTGTAGGGAGTATCATATTGCTCCGGATTGGCTTTTAATTTATGAAATTTTCGATGGTGAGTTGATTTTGTACTTAACACGAACAGGAACACATAGTGACTTGTTCTAGTTGAAAAACAAAGTGGAGTCATTCCACTTTTTCATTTGAAAATTTTTAAAAAATAAATTTATTTTGCAAGAAGAAAGAGAAAAAAATGAAAGAAGAAAAGAAAAACCGGGATGGCTAAGTCCGGTGCAATACAGGCTTAGACTCTTGGCTGCATAAAAATAGCGGAGCGGCCATATAAACTGCTACGCTAAAAAAGTCTAACTTTTGGGGGTCACATCACTTCGACAGACCTTTTCGATAAAACTATTTTACTTCTTTTACGTATTTTGCCATTTCTTTTCCAGCTAATCCACCTGAAGATAAGGACGTACCAAATGCGGCTCCTTCATTATCATAGTATGGCGTTGTGAATGCACTGCCTGCATCAACACCAGCTGCGTATAATCCTGGAATAGCTTTGAAATCAGCCTTGATAACACGAAGTTGATCATCCACCTTTACACCACCAAGGGTTCCCCATGCACTAGATTGATATTGAAAGGCATAGAATGGACCTTTTGAAACAGGCGTCATAAAGTAAGAACTCTTATAGAACATGGTATCTTTCTTATTAGTAGCCATCTTGTTATAAGTGTTTACTGTCTTTGTAAGATTAGGCATATTAACCTTCTTTGCCAGTTCTTCAATTGTGTCCGCTTTGAATGCCCAGCCTTGTTTGATTGCCTTATCTAACTGTTCACCTTTCGCTTTTAAAACCTTACCTTTTTGGGTCATTTTACCAACATACCAGCCTTCCGGTTTACCTAAATATTCATAAACACCAACAGAACTCATACCATTTAAGTAATCTTGGTCAATAATGGAGTAGAAATAACCTTGGCGAAGTGTTTCTTCTCCACCGGCCAATGGTTTCGTTGCCATAATTTCTTCATTCATGAAACGATCACCATTACCATTTACTAATAAACCGCCATAGATAGCGTATTTAAGATTATCATTCTTTCGCCAGCCTTCACTCTTTTCATTTTCACCGGCAAATTCATTGAAGATAAGGGAGAAAGAATTCTTTTCCTCAACCCCACCGGCTTCTTTTGCCATAGCAAGACCATCACCGGTACTTAATGTACTACCCAATGGAACAACACCAACATGACCAAATTTCTCTGCTAAAAGCTTTTTATTACCAAGGTATCCACCAGTCGACAATAAAACCGCTTTAGCTTTCACTTCAACCGGTGCTCCAGTGGATGTTTTTCCCTTAATACCGGTCACAATACCCTTATCATTTAGTACAACATGCTCTCCAGTTGTATTAAATAAGAATTTCCCACCTTGTTTTTCAACATAGTTTTGAATGAACTTAAAACGACCTTCTCCCTTTTCTTCTAACTTCAAGCGAGCACGGAAACCGGCACCGTAGTTATCCGGACGAAGTGTAGCCTTCAAGCCCATCTTCACCATATCATCAATCAGTGGTCCACCTTCTTCAACGACTTTCTTCAACAATAAAGCGTTGACTGTTCCCCTAGACCAAGCATATTGTTTCTTAAATAATGTTTCCACGGAAACTTCTTGCTTTTCAGCAGCTTGTACTTTATTAGCGGCCATTGCAGGACCACCGGCAATTGCTCCATTACTAAAGCCAATAGATGATGCCTTTTCTACCACCAATACTTTCACCCCTGCTTGCGTTGCACGCAAAGCGGCCGATAAGCCGGCCGCACCTGCTCCAACAATAACAATATCCGCTTCGTATTTTTGCGTTTCTTTCTTCGTGGCTGATTGCTTTCCGGTAAATGTATCATCAGAACCGCCAGCCTGTTTTACAGTATCCTTAACCGCATTAATAATCGCATTGCTTGTTATAGTAGCACCGGAAACAGTATCCACCTCTACTGATTGTTTCTTAACAATTTCTTCCGGAATTTTCTTTAATGCTCCGGCAGCGATATCCGGAGTTTCTTGTTGCTGTTTTACCTTAACGGATTTAATGGATGATGTATCAAATTCAACTTCCACCGTAACATTTCCATTCTTGCCCTTGGCAGATGCTGAGTAAGTACCTGCTTTTAGGCTTACAGATGCTTTTTTACTAGTGCAAGCCACAAGAAGTGTCGCAACCAGAAAGGTTGTAAGCACACGTTTAAAACCGTTCTTCATTTCTTATCCTCCTCTATAGAACTGTATTATTCTATCAAAATTACAGTCTACGTGTAAGTAAAATCGTATCTCTAACAAAGCAGTTCATTTTCAACTAATAGATGATGGGATTCAGGCTTTTTATTATTGCCTGTATAAAACTTGGATAGCCCATTGAAGGCAATCGTTGCTTACTTTCCTTAATATATTTCCCCAGATATAAAAAGTGGCTATAGCCACTTCTAATTTCTACTTATTTTCTGCTAAATATTGCTTAATCGCTTCCTTTTGAGTTGGATTAGATGGACGACAACGACTTACATCAATTTCTCCATTCACCAACATTTGTGCCATCGCATCACAACCGGGCGTTCCACATGCTCCACAATTTAAACCCGGAAGAAGAGCACGGACATCCTCTACTCGTGTATCCACTTCAACCGCAAACTTCTTTGAAGCAAAAGATAAGATGACTCCTATTAAAGCTCCTAAAACAATCATCGAAACTGTTGGATAAACAAATTCCATATTACTTACCTTCCTCTACTTTATTCTCTTTGTATAAATTTCGTATTTCACAATCCAACAAACCACAAGCTTCGCAATCCGGTTTCATATTTTCACAATCCTTTGGAACGGGTGTTTTACGATTAGCCCTTAATAGCCAAACATTCAAAGCCACTAATCCAACTGCGATTGAAGCGGCAATCATTCCTGCCGGCATTAAACTAAACCTGCCAAAGCCGAGAACGCAACTGCCATAATAGCTGCACAAATCATGGCGATTGGATTGCCTTGGAATGCCTTTGGTACATCATTTTGTTGAAGACGGGTACGAATAGTTGAGAAAATCAGTAACATCAACGCAAAGCCGGATGGAATCGCAATCGAATTGACCATGGTATGCACTAAATCATATGCTTGGCTAATGTTATTTTGCGCCACATATAAAACGGCACAGTTCGTTGTAATCAAAGGAAGATAGATACCTAAGCTCTTATACAAAGATGGTGCACTCTTCTTAATAAACAATTCCACAAATTGAACAAAGGCGGCGATTAATAAGATAAAAGTAATCAATTCCATGTATTCAATATGAAGTGGAACTAATACATAATGATAAATCGTCCAAGAAATAATGGATGATCCAAAAATAACGAAGATAACCGCAACACCCATTCCTAAAGCCGATTCCATCTTAGTTGAAACACCCATAAAAGGACACATACCCAAGAATTTCGTTAGGATGATATTGTTGATAAATAAACCACTAATCAATAAAGTAAATAAGTCCATATTTATTTACCTCTCTTTTCTTGTAGAGTTAACTTATTTTTATAGTTGGCAACTAATGCCGCTAGACAGGCAAAGGTGATAAATGCCCCAAACTGTTCCGTAAATAATGGAATCTCAAATCCGGTCGGAATCAATTGAAGCTTAAAAATCAACCGGTCATTAAATGGATTGCTTAACGATAAAGCACCCGTTCCAACAATTTGGCGAATGAAAGCCATACACAATAAAGCACCTGTATAAGCCAAGCCCATTTGGAAACCATCTTTAATAGAATCAACGACATTATTCTTACAAGCAAAGGCTTCGGCACGACCTAAAATAATACAGTTTACTGTAATTAAGTCTAAGAAAGCCCCTAAAGCTGTAAATAAAGTTGGTGTAAATGCGTGCATCAACATCGATAACACCGTTACTAAAGTCGCAATAATCGTGATGTAGACAGGAATATGAATATCATCGGGAGTAATATTACGAACCAATGATACCAACATATTGGATAACACTAACACAAAGATAACACCAATACCCATACCAAGCGCATTATTCAAACTCGTGGAAATCGCTAATACTGAACACAAGCCAAGATACATGCTAAATACAGGGTTATCGCTAATTAAACGACCGAAGAATCCTTGTTTTTTAACTTGTTTTTCACTCATAATCCCTCCTATTTACTTGCCTCTTGTAAAGCTTTATAGACCATTGCCTTTAACGCATTGGAGCTAAGAGTCGCTCCACTTGTGGCATCAATCGTTGAATCCATTGTCGCCGCTTCATATTTCTTTAGCTCTGTTGCTTCCGTTGCCTTATCGCCAACCCCTTCTGTATCCCCGAAGGAATCCACAACAACACTCTTTACTTTATTTCCTTCAAGCGTAATTGTTGCTTTTGAAACACCTTCAAAGCCTTTGGCTTCACAAGCATACACTCCTTTACTCTTCTTTGTACACTTCGCTTCATTACTACTGAAATCACTATCCTTTAAAGCTTTGACTTTTGGCTTTTCAGCTTCCTTCGGCTTCGCATTTGGATCATAACGAATGCCCTTAGCTTCATTAAAGACTGCCTTGGCTGCGTTAAATCCATCACTAACACCTGCCGTCGTTACCGTTGCTCCGGAAATTAATTCCACTGAATCCTTAGAAGTTAATTTCTTCATCTTTTCAACATAGTCTGAATCAAAAGCCTTTGAACCCTTACCTTTGGTTTCATTTTCTTCAATAGCACTATACCCGGCAACCGTCCCATCGTTATTAAAGCCAACAATAAAAGTAAAACCGTCCGCATTATAGCCTTTTACTTTTAAAGTGAAGGCTAAACCTTTATCTTTTGCTTCATAAACACCTGTGATTAAACCCGTTTTATCCTTAGCCAAATATTGCGAACTCACATCTGAAAACGTAGCACCTGACCAAATTTTTTCTAAAGTAGACTTAACCGACGCAATCGCATTTTCCGCAATCTTCGGTGCAGTTAGCGCATTGATAAGTGATAACACAAAGCCACATATAGCACACAAGACCGCTAATAGGACTGTCTTATAAACACTTGAAAACTCTTTTTTCTTCATAATCCCTCCTATTTACTTGCCTCTTGTAAAGCTTTATAAACCATTGCCTTTAACGCATTGGAGCTAAGGGTCGCTCCACTTGTGGCATCAATCGTTGAATCCATTGTCGCCGCTTCATATTTCTTTAGCTCTGTTGCTTCCGTTGCCTTATCGCCAACCCCTTCTGTATCCCCGAAGGAATCCACAACAACACTCTTTACTTTATTTCCTTCAAGCGTGATTGTTGCTTTTGAAACACCTTCAAAGCCTTTGGCTTCACAAGCATACACTCCTTTACTCTTCTTTGTACACTTCGCTTCATTACTACTGAAATCACTATCCTTTAAAGCCTTGACTTTTGGCTTTTCCGAAGTCTTTGCTTGCTCAGCTTTTACTTCCTTCGCTTGTAAATTAGCTCCCACTAAAACCGGAACCACCAAACAAACACAAAGCACAATCGCTGTATTACGCCAAATACGCTTGAAATCCTTTACTTGACTACCATCCACCATCTTATCAATCGCAGGTGTTAACATATTCATCAATAAAATTGAGAACAAAGCACCATCCGGTAAATTGGCTTTCCAACGAATCAATAAGGTCAAAGCTGCAGCCCCAAAGGCGAACACATACTTACCGGCCGGACTAACTGGTGAAGTCACAGGATCTGTCAACATAAACACAGCCCCAAACACAACACCGCCACCTAAGACATTTACAATCGCAAATTCAAGTGCATTGCCATGGAATAAACCGGTGATAAAACTCATCCCAAAAACCGCTGCTAAATAAGTACAAGTCAAACGCCAATCAATAGCTTTACGGTAAATCAAATAGGCACCAACCAACAAAATACATAGAGCAAAACTAGCACCGATTGTACTGTAATAATTTCCTAATAATAAACCGGTTAAGCCATTGAATTGATTTAGTACCGAATCCAATGCAGAACCACTAATGACCCAACCATGACTAGCCATGGTAGACATTGGTGTTGCCCCCGTTGTGAAATCCGTCGCTACACTTGCCCCAAAAGAATTCATGATAATGGCTTCCGCAAAAGCTGCGGGATTAAAAATATTTTGACCAAAACCGCCAAAGATTAGCTTACCAAATAAAACCGCAATAACAGTCGCAATAATCAATGCGTAATAGCTCACATTGATACGCGTGATTAAGACAATAATCAAAGCTGTAATCCAAACATAAGAATGTTTCAAAGACAAGCAAACATCCTTCTTCATCACTTTGAAATAAACTGCTTCCGTTAAAAAGGCACTCACACAAGTAGTGATGGTCATGAAACCAATTCGTAAGCTATAATTCCAACCACTATTAAGACCATACCAAACCATCGCATAGATAAGAACAACAAATAAGCCAAGACTGACATCCATCATAATGCCATCAATCGAACGCTTTGCTCGATAGTTAGGAGCTGAATGAAATGAGAACTTCATAATCTATTTACCTCCCTTAGCCGTTTGAGCAGCCTTCATCTTAGCTCCAACAAAAGTCTTCGCACGACGCATCTTTTCCGTTACATCAATCTTAGAAGGACAAACATAGGTGCATAATCCACATTCAATACAATCCATCGCTCTTAGCTTCACTAGGTGAGCATAATCCACTACTTTATGTTCATCAGCAATACGAACCGGTTCTAAACCCATTGGACAATGATCCACACAAGCACCACATCTCAAACAGTTAACAGCATCGACTTTGACATGTTTCATAACCGTTACACCATTGGTACTTTGTGAAATAGTCCATTGATCATTCGGTACAACACGACCCATCATCGGTCCACCATTAATCAATAAAACATCTTCAATGCCATCTTTCACACCACCAGCTACTTTTAATAATTCACCTGAAGTTGTTCCCACCGGCGCATACATAGTTTGTGGATTTTTAACGGCATCCCCGGAAACCGTCACATACTTATGGGTAATAGGCATACCCGTTACTAAGGCTTTCCCTAAAGCAATGGCAGTATTCGCATTATTGATGATTAAACCGATTTCACTTGGTAAACGATCATAATTCTTCTTTGTTAGTTGATAAGCTAATGTTCTTTCATAACCCATTGGATACACGTCCGGAACGGCCTTGATTTCAACATTTGTTCCGGCAAATGTCTCTTTCAGTTTAGCAATCATGGCTTTCTTATTTTCTTTAATTGCAAGTACCACCTTAGTCGCTTTAGATAATTTACCAAGGGCTAAAACACCTAACTTTAAATCATCCATATTTTCTTCCATAGCTTTGTAGTCAGCTGTTAAGAAAGGTTCACATTCAACTGCATTAATCACTAACATTTCAATGCCATCCACTTTAGTGTATTTCACATACGTTGGAAAGCCGGCACCACCAAGACCCAAAACTCCCGCATTTTTAACGAAGTCCAGTAATTCCTCACGGCTTGCTTTCGTGTAATCAAGAGGCTTGAATGCTTGGGCAGATTCATTTTTATGGTTGTTCACAATATGCAAATGATTGTGCAGACGACCATCCCCTGCTAACATTTTCTTTTCTTCTGTCACTGTACCAGACACCGGTGAGAATACCGGCAGGTAGAAATGATCATTTCTTTCCGCCAACTTTGTACCAATTTTTACTTCCGATCCAATTTCAACACAGACAGTCATGTCTGATGAACCACTGGCGATTGGCACCCATACATCATTAGGGTCAATCGAGTGATTAACATCTACAGATGTCGTTAAATCTTTATGGCCATCCAAATGTCTTTTCATAGGCCCTTTAAAAATCGACATAATATCTCAGTCCTTTCCCCGAATACGCATAACATTATACCACATTTCAACTTTTTGAATGTTGTCTTTCAAAATATGATACACTGATTGCGTATGAAAAAAATTTCTAAAAAAATGCTTATCGCCCTCTTAAGTGTCACCCTGTTCAGTGCTTGTTCCGAAACAAAAATCACAAGCTACAAAAATGTCAGCTATGACTCCGGTTTTGATACCTCGTATGCTTATCTTGAAAATACCAAGAAAACAGAAGCAGAGGCTAAGAAAAATTTCATTGAAAGCAGCAAGCTTCTAAAACATTACAATGAACTCTTCGATATTTATCATAGCTATAGTGGTATCCATAATCTAAAAACCATCAATGACCAAGCTGGTAAAAAGCCGGTTCAAGTTGAACAAGAAATCATTGATTTATTAAAAGAAGCGAAGAAGATGTACGACTTATCCAAGGGTGAATTTGATGTTACCATGGGCGCTACTTTAAAACTTTGGCATCAATACCGAGAAGAAGGAATGGCTCTTAATCAGAAAAAGAAAAGGGGCAATCTGCCAAGTAAAGCTGAATTAGAAGCAACGAAGTCCCATCGTGGTTGGGATAAAATCCAAATTGATGAAGAAAAGAAAACGGTCTTTATCACGGATCCAAAAGTTAGTTTGGATGTTGGTGGTATTGCGAAGGGTTATGCGAGTGAACTGGTAGCGAAAGAATTGGAAAAGCGTGGTGTCCACTCCGGTTATGTGAATGTTGGTAGAAACATTCGTACCATCGGTTCAAAACCAAATAACGAAGCTTGGTCCATTGGTATCACCGATCCGGAAGGTAAACTACCGGGTGGTTTATTAGCTTATAAGAAACAAGGTAATTTCTCCTTTGTGACATCGGGAGATTATGAACGTTATTACATAGCAAGCGATGGTAAAACTTATTCCCATATCATCGATCCAAAAACCTTATTCCCGGCCAATAAATATCGTTCTGTAACCGTATTAACAGCTGACTCCGGTTTGGCTGATGCAATGAGTACAAGCTTATTTACTCTAAGCATTGAAGATGGAAAGAAACTAATTGAAAAAATCAAACAAGAAAGCGGACAAGAAATAAATGCAGTTTGGGTTATGAACCCCGATAAAGTTCAAGATAAGAATTACACCATGGTAGACCAATACGCGATTTCTTATACCGATGGATTAAAAGACCAATTAACTTTCAACCAATAAAAAAGATGCTCTCGTAGAGAACCGTTCCCTACTCAAGCATCTTTTTTCTTCTTACTTATGATCAGCCACTAAGGTATCCGATACAAGCTTACCAAAGACAACTGTATCCACAACAGCGTTGCCACCCAAGCGGTTTCCACCATGAATACCGCCGGTTACTTCACCGGCTGCATATAAATTCGCAATCGGCTTCTTCGATTCATTCAATACACGACCCATTGTATCAATTGTGATACCACCCATTGTATGATGGATACAAGCTTGCCTGGAAGTCGCAACCCATGGTCCCTTAGTTAGTTTTGTTGTATAAAGTGTTCGACCAAACTCATCTTTTCCAGAATCCACAGAAGCGTTGAATTGATCCACACTAGCCTTTAAGGTAGCCGGATTCATCTTTAACTTCTTAGCCAATTCTTCTAAAGTATCCGCGGATACAACATAACCATTTTCTTCCAGATACTTGAAAGTAAAGCCATCGGCTGAACGCCAATTTGGATCTTTAATATCTTTATAACCGGGTCCATCTGCTGATTCCACAATATAGAACATAGCATCTTTTTGTTTCAAAACATTCAAACAAATTTCATCACGACGACCATCTTCACGAACAAATCTCTTACCTTCTTTATTCACGAAAAGAATTTGGTCTGTTCCCGAAGCTGCACGAGCTGGATATTTCGTTAATTGTCCATCTTTTGTATTTCCTAAGTACAAGAGTTGGATTTGTTCCATATCGGTCAAAGAAGCACCGGCCTCTTTCGCCATCACAATACCATCACCCTGAGAAGAAGAGAAACGATTGGTTGATGCTGTCTTGCTTAAATCTTGCCATTTACCGGACTTGTTATATTCCTGAACCATCTTCGCATTCGCCGCAAAACCGCCTGTTGCTAAAACAACACCGTCTTTCGCTTCGACTTTGAATTCCTTCTTTGTATGATTATCCACAACCACAGCCCCAACAGCCTTACCATCTTTCATAATTAACTTAGAGGCTTTCGCTTCATTGATGAAGCTAATCTTATCTTTTAAGCTATCCAATTGTTTTGCATAAACAGACATAAAGCCTGTTCCCATAGGCATCGTTGAAGTGTGCGTTCTTTGCCATAAAGAACCTGCACCTTGACTAATACTATCCTTGAACGTCATACCCATTTTTTGAATCCAAGCCATGCCACCATACGATTGGTAACATAATACTTTCACCAATTCAAGATTAGCGACTTTATCACCATTAATCCAAGTTTGTAAAGCATACCATTCTTTCGTATCAAACAAACCTTTTTGACCACTTGATTTATAGGTATTCCATTGCTTTTGAACCTCTGCTTGTAATGCCTTATGGGCTTCATTCACCGGTTTTTCACTAAGTGCTTTTTCAATCGTTGTTTTAACTGTTGCACTCATCTTTACCTTGGATTGCATAGCTGGATCGGGTGCATTATAAATTGCTCCACAGACTAATGTATCGCCACCAATAGCCCCCGCTTTCTCAATAATGACAACTTTTTTACCTTTTTGAGCGGCACCGATGGCTGCCGCCAAACCGGCACCGCCGCCACCTAATACAGCCACATCAGCGGAAACATCCTTACGAGCTTCATAATTTACTGTCTTCTTGAAAGAATCCGGGTTTCCGCCGGCATCTTTGATTGCCTTTTCAACCCCACGAACAATCGCCGCTGAAGTAATCGTTGCCCCTGTCACATTATCCACTTTTAAGCTTTGATTTTTTACAATCTCTTGGGGAATCAATTCCACTGGGGCAACACCGCCTGCTCGCATCACTTGACCTTTACTATCTTTCAATTCACCACCAATACCGGGTGTTTCCGAGTGCTTTGTTACTTTAACACTCTTAATCCTTGTTTCATCTACTTCTACCGAGACTTCAACCTTATCATTCATACCCATTTCACTAACGGTATACGTGCCGGCTTTCATCTTTGAAGAAGTAGTGCTACCCTTTGAACAACCAAACATGGACGTCGCAAGTAGTACAGATAATAAAGTCTTGCTCACTTTCTTCATATCTTGAAACCTCCCATTACTTTCATATTAGTTCATTCTTTCACGAAATGTAACCCCTTTTGTATGAAAAACCAAAAAAAGGAAGATAAACTTCCTTCTTAGCCATAAAAATCTTTGGGAAAGCGGTGAATGGAGCGAAGAATAAATGGAATAGCTAATAAACCACTTACAATTTCCGAAATGGCTTGTGCCGTTTCTAAGCCCCTTAAACCAAGCAAATTGGACAATAAAAGAATCATGGGAATTAAAATGCCGCCACTACGTAGTATCGAAAGAATGGTTGCAACCCCACTTTCACCAATTGCCTGAAACAGCATTGAACCATAAGAGGCTATCGGCATAAACACAAAACTCACACAAAGAAAGCGCAAAGCCACTTTCCCAATCGCCATTACTTCCGCATCATCACGGAATAATCGTACTAATACATCCGCACGAAAGAAAGCAGCCAATGCCAAAACCAGCATCAAAGAAGAAGCGGTCATTAAAGCAAACTTCATTCCCTCTTTTACCCTTGAATAATATTTTGCACCATAGTTAAAAGCCGCTACCGGCTGTAGGCCTTGACCAATACCAATCGCAATGCAGAACATGAAGTTCACCACTCTTGTCGCAATCGAAATCGCCGCTACCGCCGCATCTCCATACAGTGAGGCTGAGCTATTTAAAATCATGGTTGAAATTGAGTTTAATCCCTGCCTTGCTAAAGAAGGTAGACCACAAGTCACAATATTTTTAATATATTCATATTTTCCTTTAAAATAACGAATGTTTAATTTCGATTGGGTTTTGCCTTGGGCAAAGGGAAGAATCAATATAAACAAAGAAATATATTGTGAAATTGTTGTACTTAATCCGGCTCCCGCAATTCCCCTATTCATAATCCGAACGAAAAGATAATCACCGAAGATATTTAAAACAGCACCTGCGGTTAAGCCAAGCATCGCAAAAAAAGCCATTCCTTCATAGCGAAGAATATTATTGCAGACACAAGAAGCAGTAAAAGCCGGCGCCGCAATCAAGATGTACCAACCATAAATTCGGGCATAAGGAAGAATGGTATCCGTAGAACCCATTAGTCGCAACATTGAATCTAAAAACAATACTCCCGAAACAGCACTTAAAACACCAACAAAAATAGAAAGCCAAAAGGAAGTCGCCCCATATTCACGAGCTCCTTCCTTATTTTCACTTCCTAATAAGCGGGAAATATTTGAACCGGCACCGTGGCCAAACATAAAACCGAAGGCCTGTAGAATAGCCATAATGGCGACGACAACACCTGTTGCGGCTGTGGCTGAAGTACCAATCGTACCAACAAAGTAAGTGTCTGCCATATTATAAATATTCGTTACCAACATGGAAATAATCGTCGGTATCGCCAGTGATACAATTAAGCGGTTCACCGGTGTTCGGGTCATGCGGATATATTGACTATTATGTTTTTCACTCATCTATATACCCCACTTCCTACCTTATTTCACCGGCTTACCTAATAAGCGGAACATATTCGCCTTATAAACTTCTACCCCCGGTTGATTAAATGGATTAATATCCATCATATAACAAGTCATAGCCGTTGCTAAGAAGAAGAAATAGCACAAATAACCAAAGCTATAAGCCGACATATCTTCTATAGAAATCACAAGATTAGGAACAGCACCCACTTCCGTATGGGCTTCTAATGTCCCCTGTTCCGCCATCTTATTCACCCAGTCGACGCCTTTGCCGCTTAAATAATTCATACCATCTAAGTTTTGCGCATCGTTTGGAATGAAGACTTCTTCTTGCGGTTGATTCACATGAAGAATTGTTTCAAATAAAATCTTCTTTCCTTCTTGGATAAATTGCCCTAAGGAATGCAAATCGGTCGAGAAGTTAGCGGAATCCGGTAAAATACCCAGACCATTCTTTCCCTCACTTTCACCTAATAACTGCTTCCACCATTCAGCTAACATTGCTAATTGTGGTTCATAAGTCACAAACAATTCGACATTGTAGCCCTGATTTTGCAAGATACGACGACAAATGGCGTATTGATAAGCTGAATTTTGATGCAAATCAGCTGTGTTTAATTCCTCATAAGCCTTCATTAAACCCGCATAAACTTCATCGATATCAATACCCATAATCGCCATCGGCACTAAGCCGACCGGTGTAATAACAGAGAAACGACCACCAATATCATCTGGAATCACAAAAGTTTCATATCCTTCTTGATGACTTAAAGCCTTTAAAGTTCCACGCACTTTATCGGTTGTCGCAATAATACGTGTTTTACATTCTTCTTTACCATACTTCTTTTCCATGAATTCTTTTAATAAACGAAAAGAAAGAGCTGTTTCGGTTGTTGTTCCCGACTTTGAAATCACATTTAAAACAACCGATTTATTTTCAATGTACTTCATCACTTGAGAAATATACGTTGAAGAAAAGGTATTGCCAATAAAAATAAGCTCTGTCTTATTATCCGAATACAAGCCTTGAATCATTTCAATCGCCGCCCGAGCACCCAGATAAGAACCCCCAATACCACAAACAACTAAAACCTCCGCCTTATCCTTTACCTTCGTTGCCACTTCTTTAATCCGAGAAAGTTCTTCTTGATCGTAATTTTTAGCCCAGTGTACCCAACCCATGAAGTCATTTCCGGCTCCGGTTTGGTTGATAATGGCTTGATGTAATTCACTTACTTTTTCTTGATAAGAAAAAATATCTTCTTTTAAATTTGCATGACCGGTGTCTAATTTCATCATCATTTCATCTCCTTTTTAGCTTCTTCAATCCATTTATCTAACTGAATTTCGATGCTACGAAATCCCCTTCTCATCAGAGGCAAGCTCGGTCTATCGTCCCTCAAACTTACATGGCGTTGGTGAAAGCGTCTTTTTTGAAGAGCCTTTAAGCTTAATTTCACTTGACTATTTTTTTCATCCAAATCAATAATCTTCGCTTTAATAAGCTGACCAACTTCTACATAAGAATGAATATCTTTCACAAAGCCATCGGAAATTTCGGAAATATGGATTAAACCACTTATGTTTTTATCAATTGACACAAAAGCTCCATATGGCTGTAATCCTGTTACTTTTCCTTCTACAACTTGTCCAACTTTATATTCCATTTCTTGCCCCTACCGTTACTAAGTATAGCACAATCCTTAATCACTTCAGTGGACAGTTAAAAAAACTTAATAGTAGGATATAGGTATAAAGAGGAGAAAAAATAACGTATGCCCGATGTTATTGATAAAATTGCGATTCATCCTGAAAGAAAGGAACTTTTAGGAAGAATCCAACACACATTAGATAAGATTAGACCCTACATCCAAGCGGATGGTGGTGATTGTGAATTGGTTGGCTTTGATGATGGTGTTGTTATTGTATCGATGACCGGTGCTTGCCAAGGTTGCGGTATCATCGATGTAACACTGAATGATGGAATTAAAGCCATCTTAATGGATGAAGTTCCTGAAGTCAAAGACGTTAAAATGTTAGAAGCGAATCCTTATAGTCAATTCACTCCATATTACTAAAAAGACTGGTCTTTTTAAGTGAAGCCCAAAAGTTGGACAAACCAATAAAGGAGATTCACTTCATTTTAAATGGATTTTTTTCTCTTTCAAGCGTTCCGTTGTTTTATTACGTAACAAAACATAAATCACCGAGAATAAAGGAACACCAATAATCATGCCGACGATGCCGAACATAGCACCCCCTGCAATAATGGAAAACATCACCCAAATAGATGGTAAACCAACTGCCGAGCCAAGAATTCTTGGACCAATGATATTGCCGTCCACCTGTTGTAAAATAAAGATGAATAGCCCCAATGTTAAGCCACGCCATGGATTAATTAAGATAATCATAATCGTTAATGGGATGCCACCAATAAATGGTCCAAAAACAGGTATCATATTCGTCACACCGATAATGACTGATACTAGTGGTGCGTATGGAATTCTTAATAGCAAACAGCCCACGTAACAAACAATACCAATAATCAAAGAATCCAAAGCCTTACCGGCAATAAAGTTATTGAAGGTATCAATCACCATACGGCAAACACTGAAAAAGCCGGTTGCTCTTGGAAAAGGAACAAGGGAAAAAACAACTTTTCGTAATTGCGATTTCAACTTTTCTTCATCCAAAAGTATATAGAACGCTATGATAATACCAATAAGGAAATCTAATATACCCCGTGCAAAGGAAACGGCTGAATAGTATAACTGACTAATTCCTCCAGCCGTATTTAAGGTTAACCATTTTTGCAGAGATGCTAAGAAAGTTTGTAAGGTAGCGTTAAGATAATTCCAAACCTCATTCAAATTGATTGGTAAACTTTCTAAATAACGATACCCTGACTGCATATATCCCGGGAAGGCATTGGAGAAGGTCTGTACACTAGCGTATAGTTGAGGAATTAAGATAGAGAAGAAACCTATCAGTATCAATAAAAAGATGATGATAGAAATGAAACTGGCGACCATTCTTTTCATTCGTTCTGTCCAACCCATCGGTTTTAGCACATTATATTCGATAATCTTGCGAATTGGATTTAATAAGAAAGCGAATATAAAGCCAAACACAAATGGCATTAAAGCGCGAATGGCACTTGACCATAATTGCATCACAAAGGGAATATATCTAATCGCAAAATAAAATACTATCAATATCATTCCCGAAATCGTTAGCGATAAAATCTGTTCTCGTGTTTCCGGTTTTATATTTTTCCAATTCATAAGCACTCCTTCTTGCTTATTATAGCGTAGAACACTTTATTTGACAGTCCTTTTTTTGCATGCTATAAAGTGAAGGTCTTTTATCAAGAATGAGGGAGAGAGTCAGTTCTAGGAACTCATGCCAACCTGCAAACGCAAGGTGGTACAGCTGACAACGATGAAGAAAGAGAAATCCCCGGAAGCTCTTCCACTACTCGTATAAGACATAGGAAAGGAGCTTTTTATTGTGGCAAAATATTATTTTACATCTGAATCGGTTACTTCTGGACATTCGGATAAAATCTGTGATTTAATTGCGGACTCTATTCTTGATGCGGCTTTGGCACAAGATTCCAAATCCCACATGGCTGTGGAAGCGACCATCAAAGACGATACCATCTTTGTTTATGGAGAAGCTTTCACCGGCGCAAAGATTGATTATGAAGGCATTGCCAAGAAAGTCTTAAAAGACATTGGTTATCCGGAGGAATACCATGTGATTTTAAAAGTTAATAAACAATCCGCAGAAATTAACTCCGCTGTTAATCATGAGGAATATAGTGCCGGTGACCAAGGCATTATGTTTGGCTTTGCGTCGGATGAAACGAAATCTTATATGCCTTTTGCGATTGATTGTGCCCATATGTTAGCGAAACGTCTCGAACAAGTTCGTCGAGAAAATCCGACTTTACTAGGTCCGGATGGGAAAACGCAGGTAACTGTTGAGTATGAAGATGGTGAGTTAAAGCGAATTGAAACTATTGTTATTTCAAGCCAACATAGCCAAAGCATCTGTCAAGAAGAATTGAAAAAACTTATTCATGAGCAAGTTATTGTTCCTGTTGTCAAACCTGAATTGATTGATGAAAATACAAAATTCTTAATCAACCCATCCGGTTCCTTTGTTGTCGGGGGCTCTTGGGGTGATTCAGGAACGACGGGTCGAAAGATTGTTGTGGATACTTATGGTGGTTATGCGCCGATTGGCGGTGGTTGTTTCTCATCCAAAGATCCAACGAAAGTAGACCGTAGCGCCGCATATTATGCTCGTTATGTTTGTCGCAATCTTGTCGCAAATGGTTTAGCTAAGAAATGCCAAATTGAATTGTCCTATGCGATTGGTGAACCAAATCCCATTTCTATCAATGTGAATAGCTTTGGTACATCTGCTTACAGCGATAAAGAACTAGAAGTCATTGTACAAAAAAACTTTAACTTCTCGGTAAAAAATATGATTCAAGAATTAGACCTTGAAAGACCTATCTATACCCAAACCACCAATTATGGTCACTTTGGTAAGCCTTATCTCCCCTGGGAACAATTTAAAAAAATCAGCCTCTAGTGAGGCTTTTTTAATACTTCATTCTTAGTAGTGAACTGTTCAAACTTTCCATCTTCAATTAAATAAAAATCAGCCACTAATGTATCAATTTTCATTGATAGTCAGAATCTTTCGCTTCACCTTCCAATTCCGGCAATACCATTTAAAAAAGTCAGCTTTCACTGACTTTTCAATTCTTATTTAACATTATTAGCTGCATTTGTTCCGGCAATACGCCCAAAAATAACGAAGTCAGCTACCGCATTACCACCTAAACGGTTAGCCCCATGCACCCCACCAGTTACTTCACCGGCAGCGAATAAGTTCGCAATGGTTTTTCCTTCTTTATTCAATACTTCAGCCTTTTCATTGATTTGGATACCGCCCATTGTGTGGTGTACACCGGGGCTTACTTTAATTGCATAGTATGGTGCTTTATTTAAAGGATTTGTAAAACTTGTACGATTGAATTCCGGATCCTTCTTATTAGCAACATAACCATTCCATGTCTTTAAGGTGTTCGCTAAATTTACTTCATCAGCACCAATCACTTTTGCTAATTCTTCTGCACTCTTACCGGTCTTGGTGTAACCTTTCTTGATATAGCCGGCAATAACACTGGATTTATCTACCATAGCCTGATCCACAACCAACCATGCAAAACCGCCCGGTTGCTTCAATTCAGCTTGTGATACCGCATCACGTGTACCAACTTCATCAAAGAAACGCTTACCTTCTGAATTTACTAAGATAGCTCCATCACCACGAAGACCTTCTGTAATCAAAGATTTTGATTCATACTCAACCGTTGGATGAATTTGGATTTGGTTCATGTCCACTGTATTAGCCCCAATGGCTTCTGCCATCTTAATACCATCACCTGTGATACCGGATGTATTGGTTGTTGCCATACTCTTTAATTCAGGTTTTAACTTTACAACCATTTCTGCGTTACCCGCAAAACCTCCCGTTGTTAAAACAACCGATTTCGCATTGACTGTATAACCATCCGCTTTAACCCCAACAGCCTTGCCGTCCTTCACTAATATTTCCTTTACTGCCGCTTCATAAATAATCTTCACACCCAGTTCTTCCGCTTTCTTTTGCAGAATTGGAACTAAATAAGAACCAACCGCAATTGTCTTACCTTCCGCATTCACCGGCTTATGGATTCTCTTAACACTAGCACCACCGAAAGAGCCAACTTGCGATAAATCAGCCCCATTTTCTTTTAACCAATCAATGGCTGAAGCACTATTTTTAGTCAATGTTTCTACTAAAGTACGATTATTCAAATTCTTACCACCAATCATAGTATCTAAGACGAATAAATCGACAGAGTCAAAATAACCGCTTGGATTCTTTTTGTATTCCGTGTATTGTGTTTTCACTTTATCTGCCAAAGGTTTTAATTCCGAATACTTTTCAGCATTCTTCAATGTCTTTTCAATACCGGAACCTTCAACAAACTTATTTTTATCTTGAAGTTTTGTTTTGGCTGCGTTCATACCACCTGTAGATAAAGTACTGTTACCACCCGCAATGGCTTTCTTTTCTAAAACAACCACGTTCTTTCCGGCTTGTTTCGCTGTAATAGCGGCGGTTAACCCGGCCCCGCCGGCACCAACAACGACCACATCCGTGTTTAATGTTTCTTCTTTCTTTTTTTCCTTCTTAATAGCTTTCTTTAAAGCATTTACATCAGCACCGGAAGACTTAATCGCTGCTTCCGTAGCCGATAAAATAGCTTTACTTGTTAAAGTAGCACCCGAAACACTATCGACAGCCAAAGATTGATTCTTCACGATTTCTTCGGGAATCTTCTTCAAAGCAGTCGATGCAATCTCCTTTGTTTCTTCTTGCTTGGTAATCTTAACAGTTTCAATCTTCTTTTCGCTTAAAGTCACTTCAACTGCCACATCACCATTTCTGCCCTTAGCACTACCTGTATAAGTACCGGCTTTAAAACTTAAACTAGACTTTGGTGAACAAGCACTCAAAACCAAAGTAAAAGCTAACAAGATAACTGACAAA
The DNA here is from genome assembly GCF_019798045.1 of Bulleidia sp. zg-1013. Taxonomy (NCBI): domain Bacteria; kingdom Bacillati; phylum Bacillota; class Erysipelotrichia; order Erysipelotrichales; family Erysipelotrichaceae; genus Bulleidia; species Bulleidia sp. zg-1013. Next base: position 10,198 of record NZ_JAGXEX010000002.1, on the reverse strand, counting down.
AACTTTTTCATTATTTATCCCCCTTATCAGCAGTACTATCATACCATAGAAACCTATTAAACTAATGGTCTATATAAAGAAAAATCACTAGTGAAACACTAGCGATTTTATCCTATCGAATGATTTTAAAAGTTTCCATCACTTGATGACAACGGGGACATAAACCATTCTCATCCACCTGTTCATCATAATTCCAACAACGAGGGCATTTTTGACCACTTGCCTTTAGAACTTCAACCTTTTGTTCTCCCACATTCAATTCCACTTGGCTGACAATCAACCATTGGGCTAAAGAAGAGCCTAAATTCCTTTCCAATAAGCTCTTGTTTTCTTTGCTAAGAGTTAAAACAAGCTTCGCTTCTTGTGAAGAAGCCACTATTTTTTCATGACGAGCTTCTTCAATTGCTTTGGTGACTAATGAACGCAAATCGAATAAACGATTGATTTCTTCTCGTAATTCTATTTCTTGCCCATAATTTTGAACCTTTGGGAATTCTTCATAATGAACCGATTCTTTTCCTAAATGGGAGAAATGGCTCCAAATTTCTTCCATCGTATAGACTAAGAATGGTGCCCATAACTTCACTAAAGCATCCACACAAGTCCAGTATACCGTTTGAACTTGGCGACGGCGTTTATCTTCTTTTGCGGACACATACAGAATATCTTTTGTGAAATCACAATAATAAGAAGAAAGCACATTCACCATGAAATACATTAATTCCTTATTCACAGCTAAGTAATTGTATTCTTCGACATCCTTACGGACTTGCTTCACAAGATCATTTAGTAACACAAGAACTTGTTGATCAACCTTTTCTAGTTGCTCAAAAGCGACTAAATCTTTGCTTGGATTAAAATCATCACGTGAAATATTTCCTAACAAGAAACGGAAAGTATTACGAATTTTACGATATTGTTCAGAAGTTTGTTTGATATTACTATCCCCTAACTTCAAATCTTCTTTAAAGTCGGAAGCCATTGCCCAAAGACGAAATACGTCGGCTCCATTCACCTTAATAATATCCAATGGATTGACAACATTACCAAGTGATTTTGACATCTTTTCACCCTTTGAATCCACCACATAGCCATGGCTTAACACTTCTTTATAAGGGGCTCTACCATTTACAGCTGTTGAAACAATCAGGGATGAGTTAAACCAACCGCGGTATTGATCTGAACCCTCAAAATACAAGTCACATGGATAATCATAGCCACGTGCACTTAGTTCATTCCAAGAAGAACCCGAGTCAAACCAAACGTCCATAATATCTTTTTCTTTACTAAACAAACCATTTGGTGAAGCTGGATTCGTATATCCTTCCGGCAATAAATCTTGTGCTTGTTTTTCAAACCAAATATTTGATCCAAACTCATCTACTAAATGAGCGATATGCTCAAAAACTTCTTTTTCCATAATTGGACTACCATCTTCATTGTAGAGGATGGGAATGGGAACTCCCCATAGACGTTGACGCGAAATACACCAATCTCCACGGTCAGCAATCATATTATGCATTCGCTTTTGACCAAAGGAATTGTGCCATTTAATTTCTTCATCAATTTCTTTTAAAGCTTGTGTGCGAACTTTATCAATCGAACAGAACCACTGCTTGACAGCTCTAAAAATGACCTTCTTCTTTAAACGGTCATCGTGCGGATACGAGTGGGTGATATTTTCTACAGCCAATAAGAATTTTTTTTCATTCATATCATGAAGAATAGACTTCGAGCAATCTTCAAAGAACATGCCTTCATATTTACCTGCTTCTTCATTCATGTATCCACGTGCATTGACCGAACAAATTGGCGCAATACCATACTTTTGACAAACCAAATAGTCATCCAAACCATGACCGCCTGCGGTATGAACAACCCCTGTACCATCTTCATCGGTCACATGGTTTCCTAACAAACAAGGACAATCTTTCTCTAAGACCACATGATGATAGGTAATGTTTTCTAATTCACGACCTTTAAAGGTTCTTAAAATACCTTTATTTTCTAATTGAAATTTGGCTAATAATTTCTCAACAAACTTTTCTAAAAGCACTAGTTTACCAGCATCGGTTAATACCTGTGCATACACTAAATCAGGATGCACCGCTACGGCTTCATTAGAAGGAATGGTCCAGGGGGTTGTTGTCCAGATAACGAAGTTATCCTCTTCATCTAAAACACCTTTCCCATCCGCAATTGGAAACTTCAAATAAATCGTCGTGTCTTTGACATCTTTATAGATAATTTCCGAATCCGCTACGGCTGTTTCATTAAAAGGTGACCAATACACCGGCTTTAAGCCTTGGAAAATCATTCCCTTCAAAGCCATATTCGCAAAGCTGCGAATTTGGCGACCTTCAAATTCTTTTTGTAAGCTAATATATGGGTGATCATAATCGGCAATTTGTCCCAAACGCTTTTCCGTTTCCATTTGGCTTGCCATTTGACCATGGGCAAACTCTTCGCACTTACGACGGAATTCAGTGGCTGAAATTGACTTACGATCCACACCCAATTTCTGAATCGCATTTTCGATTGGTAAACCATGGGTATCCCAACCCGGAAAGAATGGTGTGTAATAACCAAGCATCGCATGACTTCTCACAATAAAATCCTTGATGGAACGATTCATCGCTGTTCCGGCGTGTAAGTTACCATTCGCATAAGGAGGACCATCATGCAATACAAAAGATGGCTGTCCTTCATGTTGCTTTAGGATACTTTCATAATGCTTCTTATCTTCCCAATTCTTTAAAATAGCTGGTTCCTTCTTCGCCAAATTTCCTCTCATTTCAAAATCTGTTTTTGGCATATTTAGAGTTTCTTTGTAATCCATTGTGACCTCCTTTACAAAAGAAAACGTCCTTATCTTCTAAGGACGTTTTAAAACGCGGTACCACCTTAGTTTATAGTCAAAGACCATACCCTTCATTTTTCCTTAACGCAGAATCACGTTTACTCCCGGGTGATATCCATTTCTTGTCTTCTTGCCTTTTTCCAGCAAGCAAAGGCTCTCTATATTTCCGACAAGTTGGCTTGTCCTGTTCATCGTAATCACTTATTCAAAATACTTTAGCCATTCCCGATCCGGTAAATCAGGAAGCTTAAACGCATCCAATTCCTTATTGATTTGCGCTAATTGTTCTTTCATTTCCTTCTTCACAATGCCCGCATCTTCGTATAGAACGGTTAATTGTCTTAGAACAGAATGAGCATTCGCCAGCGTTTCTTGAATCATCATGTCCGCATTTTCATGAGCGGTATTGATAATCTTCGTTGCTTCATTGAGGGCTAACGACTTAATTTGGTTGGCTTGAACTTCCGCTTCTTGACTTTTATTTTGTAGAAGTGCTAATTCTTGACGCAATCGATCATTCTCCATTTGAAGTTCAACCATACTATTTTGGTACAACTCCAATTTTCGTGTCAGCACAGATAAACCAGCTTCCATTTCTTCCATTTTTGCGTCAACCGCAAAACGATCATAACCATTTTTGGTTTTTCGAAATCTTGCTCGCTGACCCATGGACTCTCCTTTCAGATATATTGCTTCATATGCGCAACCAGACGACCGCTTTTCGCCTGCCGAATCATCTCAATAAATTGAAATCTTCCACAGCCACGTATAGAAATCGTAGTCCCATTATGGCACAATTTACCGGCATCTTCAATCATTTCATGATTTACCGATACTTGTCCGGCTTGAATTTGGTGCTTCGCTTTTTCCCGTGATGTTTTCATCAATGCAGATACCATCGCATCAATTCGATAACTAGCCACAATCACTTCAAACTCACGAAAAGCTCTTTCATAAACAGGATAATCCGTTAGTCTTTCCCAATGAATACGCAACTGATTCACTTGCGTGAGATGTTGCTCAAAAAAGGAAACCATGTCTTCACTTGTGTAAAGATAAATCGCATCGTTTTCTATCCAGAAATCACCAAAGGAACTTCTTTCCACTTGTAAGCTCATCAGTGCTCCTAAAACATCCTTATGACCAATCTTACGAAATCTTTGGTCAATCTTTGCTTTTAGGCAAACAATATCAGAAAAGCCATCCTCTCCCATTGGTGAGAAGATGACTTTTTTCTTCATGGCACCTTTGTATCCACCAAAGTAATAAAGACAACTACTCTCAGGAAATAAAGGTAATAGCTTTGTTTGTTCAGCTTCCTCTAAAAAGTTTGAACAGATACAAGTATTCCATAATTCACTTTTTAACTGTAAGTCACGCAAATGAGCTACTAAGGTATCAAAATCCCTAGTCTTCATCACTGTTTAAATTGATAGCGCCTTCTACCGGAACATTCTTTGGTGTGCATAAAATCACATTATGACCAATTTTTTGAATTGAACCATCCACAGCATAAACAACACCGGTTAAGAAATCAATCATGCGTTGCGCTGCATCCCTTGGTAACTTATGTAAATTAACAACCGCTGCACGACGTTCTTTCAAATGTTTGCCAACCTCTTCCGCTTGGCTAAAATCACGGGGTTCAAATAATACCACTTGCGTATCACCTGCTACTTTCTTTATATTCGACTTCGTTGTTTCATAACTGCTCACCGGCGAAATGGTTTCCATTTCTTGTGTATTGACTTCTAAAGCATCTTCGTCTTCTTCATCAATTGGAGCAATCCAGTTCTTTAATTTATCAAAACCCATATCTATACCTCTTTTATCTCTTTTCAAATTATATCAGTTTTCTTTTTAGAATACACTTTTCATTCTTGTTTTTTTCTTTTATAATACCACTAACATGTTAAAAGCTTATCGCAACTTAAATACTTGGATCTGGGTTGGTCTAGCTATCTTGCTAGCTTTCATTTCCCTTTTCTTTCAAAAAACACTCTTGCATTTTATCAATACCCTAGCCATGGTTGGCTTCATTTACTTTGCGATTGGAATTTTCCGTCTTTCTTGGATTAAAGGGGATTATGCCTTTCTAAGTTATCGAAAGCTCAAACACCATGATTTTAAGACCTACCGAGAAGATATCATCGAAAGAAGAAAAGATATTCCCAACAACATTTTTTACGCTTCTTTTGTTGTATTAGTTCTTTGTGCAGTCTTGCATTTATTTTACTGATACCGGTTCCTAGAACCATTTTTTATTGATTGGATGGAAGAAAAGACTTAAGCTCGCTTAAGTCTTATTTTAATTCCTTACGATACGCTTTCATTTCCGCTTCATTTGCCCAAATAAAATGACCGGGCTTGATTTCTTGGAAACTTGGTTTATCCGTATCATAATGGTGGGCATCAATGGAATAAGAAGGAACCATCTTGTTCTTTTCAATTTGCGGATCGGGAATTGGTACAGCCGCCAGTAATGATTGCGTATATGGATGCAATGGATTACGGAACAATTCATTCGTTTCCGCCAATTCAACAATACGACCTAAATGAATAACCCCAATACGATCGGAGATAAAGCGAACCACCGATAAGTCATGGGCAATAAAGACGGTTGTTAAGTTTCTTTCCTTTTGAAGCCTCTTCAATAAATTTAAAACTTGGGCACGAATGGACACATCCAACGCTGAAATAGGCTCATCGGCTATTAACAATTCCGGTTCCATAATAATAGCACGTGCAATACCAATACGTTGGCGTTGACCACCTGAGAATTCATGTGGATAACGAGATAAATGTTCCTCTAAAAGACCCACTTCCATAAGAGCATCGATTACTTTCTTACGACGTTCTTCCTCATCTTTGTATAGATGGAAATTCGATAGTCCTTCAGAAACAATATAATCTACCGTTGCCCTTTCATTTAAAGAAGCGGCCGGATCTTGGAAAACCATTTGGATTTTCTTAACAACTTCCCGATCCAATTCTTTTGAAATTTTACCGGAAATTTTCTTACCTTCAAAAATAACTTCACCATCGCTTAATGGATTAATACGAATTAAAGCACGGGCAACGGTTGTCTTACCGGAACCCGATTCACCCACAAGCGAAAAGGTTTCACCTCGATAAACATCAAAGTTCACATCCTTAACCGCCACAAACTTATTATGTCCAGAACCAAAGGTAACTTCTAAATTCTTGGCTGAAATCAATACTTCTTTATCTGTCTTAGCCATGATAGATACCTCCTTCTCCTAATGTATTTAATAAACGTTCATGCAAGTTGCGAATCGCTTCCGGTTTTTCCACCTTTGGTGCTCGCGGATCCATTAACCAAGTCTTCGCTAAATGGGTATTCGTTACCGCAAACATGGGTGGTTCTTGTTCAAAATCAATCTTCATCGCATATGGATTACGTGGCGCAAAGGCATCCCCTTTAATCTCTTCAAATAGACTTGGAGGGGTTCCGGTAATGGCGTATAAATCTTGACCTTTGATCCCTAACTGAGGTAAAGAGCTTAATAATGCCCACGTATATGGATGTTTTGGATCATAGAAGATTTCTTCTACCGTACCATATTCCACAATTTGACCGGCATACATAACGGCAACCTTATCCGCTACATTCGCCACCACCCCTAAGTCGTGGGTAATATAAACTGTTGTGAAGTGGTATTCAGCCGATAAATCCTTAATCAATTTAATGATTTGAGCTTGAATTGTAACATCCAAAGCCGTTGTTGGCTCATCACAGATTAAAATCTTGGGATGACAAGCCAAGGCAATCGCAATAACGATACGCTGACGCATCCCCCCGGAATATTGGAAAGGATATTCATCAAAGCGTTTCTCGGCATTATTAATACCAACTTTCTTCATCAAGCTAACCGCTTCAACACGCGCCTCACTGATGGATTTACCTTGGTGCTTCATGATGACTTCCGTAATTTGGGAACCAATGGAACGAATAGGATTTAAAGAGGTCATCGGATCTTGGAAAATAGTCGCAATCTTTTTACCACGAATGGCTTCCCATTCCTTATCATTCTTATTATCCAATAGATTTTTTCCCTCAAACATAATGCGTCCTTGAGGAATAAAACCATTAGCTTCTAACATACCTGTAAACGTCTTTGTGAAAACCGACTTACCGGAGCCGGATTCACCCACAATCGCTAAAGTTTCACCATCGTATAAATCAATCGAAACATTACGAATGGCGGTTAAGATACGTTCACGAACATGAAATTTAACGATAATATCCCGAGCACTTAAGACCGCTTTCTTACTCCCATTTTTATCTAAAGAAGCATCTAAATTCATTTTCATCTCTGACATGATTTCCCTCCTTACATATGGGTTCTTGGATCAGAAGCATCCGCTAAAGTCTGTCCAACGATATAAAGCGATACGGAAATAATCGCTGACATGAAGACAGGAATCCAGAATAGATACGCTGCTGATGTCATAAAAGTCGAATATTTTGAAATCAATTGTCCTAAAGAAACGTCGTTTGCACTTAAACCAATGCCTAAGAAAGATAAGAACACCTCATAGGAAATATAGTTTGGCACATCACGAGAAACTTGTGTCACAATAACCGATACCAAATAAGGTAAAATATTATGACGAATAATCTTTGGTGTTGATGTTCCTAAACAGCGGGAAGCCAAGTTGTATTCACGGTCACGAATCATCATAACTTGAATACGGATAGAGTACGCCGTTCCTAACCAAGAAGTAACGGTTAAAGCAAAAATCAATTGCCAGAAACCTTGCCCGATAACATACATCAAGACCATAACCACTAACGTGAATGGAACATTAGCAATAACATTATAAAGCTCTAACATGAAGACATCTAATTTCTTGGAATATCCCCAAAAAGCACCAACCACAACACCAACAACGTTTGTGATAATGGTCGCAATAATCGCTAAGTTTAAAGATGTCCTTGTTCCTAACCAAACGGAATCAAATAAGGAATCGCCAACGGTATCCGTTCCAAACCAGAAAGTCGCATTCGGTTTAATAAAACGTCTGGAAAAGTCGTTAACATGTGGCTTCAACGCTGGATTAAAGCCTGAAATAGATGGATAAATAATTGCCATTAATATAACAATTAAGGACAACACTAAGAAGAAAATAGCAGTCTTACTGGAAAAGAATTTACGGGAAACTGATTTCCAATAAGAGTAATGAGGACTGGCAATATGTTCGGATGCTTCTGAATCAATATCCACAAATGTAAATAATTCATCATTCATTATCGGCTTTCTCCTTTCGAGGTTAATTGAATACGAGGGTCAACAACCGTTACCAATAAATCACCTAACAATAATGAGATAATCGATAATGTTGTCAAGATAAAGGTAATCGCAATAACCATTGGGTTATTGTATGCCTTAATCGCATCCGGCAGCATCTTACCCATGCCCGGAATTGCAAAGACAGTTTCTGTAATCACCGCCCCGGAAATTGTTAAAATAACTGCAGCCGGAATACCATTCACTAGGGGAATTGAAGCATTGCGTAAAATATGTTTACGGAAGATTTCTCTTTGCGATAAACCCTTCGCTCTTGCGAACTTAACATAATCAGAACTTGCCTGATCCAACATAAATCTGCGCATCCACATCATAATACCACCCGTAGACATCAAGCCTAAAATTAAGACCGGTATAATATACGAACGAATATTATGGGCACCCAAAGTTGGAAATTTATCCGGCAAACCAATCTTCAAACCAATGAATTGAACAAAGTAAATGAAGGCAAGAGATGGTACTGCCGACATAACATTGATATAAATGGTGCCTAATTTATCTTGCCATTTATCCTTATGCGAAGCCATAGTCATACCCGCCGGAATACCAATGAGATAGGTAATAATTAAGGCAATAATACCCATCATCATGGAAGTTGCAATCATAGAAGGATCCGCATGTAAATTGTCACAATTCGCATAGTTATCCAAGAAACGACCTTTATCTAAATCATCCATCGTACTCGTTGCTTTATATTTACAAGCATGCAACTGTAAAGCACTATTGGCTTTCTTACCTGTTTCAAAAGTAATTGGTAACGGCTTACTGGAGCCCTGTGTTTGCGTCAATACATCTTTGACATCCACACCACCGAAAGTCGGATAAGAAACCCCAAAGTTCAAACCAATAAAGTTTTGATGAATGAAAGGGAATTTATCATCGAAATAAAGAAGATATTTATGAACCGTTCCCGATCCTTTAATGGCCGGTAAGCCATTATAGTCATTTTCAATATAAAATTTTCTTTCTAAATTCGGATTTTGATCATCCGAAACACGCCATGGATGATCCACTTCAATTAAATGCCCAAACCAATTTTTAACCAAGTCTAAAATACTATACTCCTTTGTTGCATAGTATAGTCCTGTACGATAAGTCTTAACGGTATAACCCTTATTTTTTAATTCATCAAACGCAACTTTGGCTTCATTCGAGTTTGTGACCATACAGCCATCTCCCTTACCTCGACAAATATCACCTTGTTCCTTGAAATCTAAATAACCCAAACGTTGATACACGCTATTCATATAGCGGGTTTTGGAATCTTCATCATTTAACTTCACCCATGTTGGATCTTGTTGGAAGATCTTCGAGCGATCGATTTGGGTATACACCAGTGTTAGTGCGATAATCACAACCGCAACAATGGAGAATACCGAGCGAATCAATCTTCCTATAACATAACGGCTCATAATCTCACCCTTTCTTATATCTGTTATAGTTTATCATAACCTTAAGTCATTTTCACGTCATTTATGACATTTTTTTCAAAACAATTTATGAAAACTTTTTCATTTATCTTACAAAAATAGAAAAAGGGAAGTTTTCACGAACCTCCCTTATCAAACGACTTTTATTTAGCAGTACGCTTATTCATCCATTCTTCTTTAGCCTTGTTGTACTCTTCAGCTGTCACGATTTCCTTTTGGATAACCCAGTGTTTGTACTTTTCGCCACCCGGACCAGCATCGGAGTATGCTGCTGTAAATGGCTTCACTCTGGAAACACGATAACCAATTGGTGTACAAGATATTGGAATTTCTAAAGCATTATCGGTTAGCCAAGCTTCCGCTTTCGCATAAGCTTCATAACGTTTATTCATATCATCAGAAATCGCATCCGCTTTTTCTAATAGGGACTCATACTCACTCAACTTAACGGGAATTTGACAGTTTTGAATTTAATATTTTCTTAAAAAGCTAGTAAATACTAGCTTTTTTGCTGTTTTCATGTCAAATTCAGGGATTTTCATTTGTAATAATATGTAATATCTGATATAATATTA